>NZ_JBPCHW010000010.1:0-142003 GCF_051011795.1 Chryseobacterium sp. RLHN22 | reverse complement strand
TTTCTAAGATGAGACAAATAATAATGATGATCCAATATTTTCTATGGAAAGGAACTTTATTAATAAATATGGGGGATAATTAATTTAAAGAATTGAAGAATTTATATCCCAAAATCTTAGATTTAAAATTCAATACTTAAACTATAACATTAAGTATTCAATATTTAATAATAGATGTTTAAGTGAACTTGGTTTCGATAAAACTGAGCCTTTTTAGATGAGATATTATCAGTCTTCAGCTATCAAGTATATTATACAGGCAGAAAGAAGATATTCAAAATATTAGATCACTGTGCCGCTCCTACGGAGCTCCCTAAATTATGTTTTTTTATTTAATCATATTAATATTAACTCCTATTTCCTGAATTTACAAAGTATTAATTAAATCTATTGTACAACTTTGATAAGCTGTCGCCTGCAAATGTGTTTGGGTTTAATGGTAGCTTAACGGGAATTGTAAAATCAGAAATTAAAAAGCGGAAGAAAGATTAATGTTAAAGATGGTTTTAACGCAGTTGCTCACAATTCTAAAGATATATGGGATCAGTCTCAAAAGTTGGGGAGAAATATAGAAAGTGTTAACTTTGCTTAATGTCTCAAGAGCAAGAATTATTAAAACTATTACTGCCTGAATATTTAGTTGCGTATTTCGATTTTATAAAATTTGAAGAAAAAGAAGGGCTACTTTATCTTTATTTTGAAGAAAAAAGCAGTATTCCTAAAGAGTTTTCATCATTAAACCTCCAATCGAAAGGTTTTCACGAAGAGATTACCGTTGATGATTTTCCGCTTCAGGGCAAAGCCGTAAAACTCAGCATTAAACGTAGAAGATGGATGGAAATGAAGTCTGGAAAAATCGTTCAGCGAGATTGGAATCTTATAGCTAAAGGAACCCGCATGACACAGGATTTTGCAGAGTTCTTTAAAAAAAATCAGCCGATACTAAAGCGCTTTCTTTAGAAACCATTGTCGATCTGCACGGTATCGATGGTAAAAAATTCCGAAGACAGTACAAGAAATCACTCAGTGAATTTACAGATTGGAACCAGAAATCCCATGCCGAAGATTATATTTTATACCCCGAAAACTGCCTCTCACAACTCTCTTTAGACGAAGTAGCCTTGTCTCAGGGTGAACTTATACTGTTCTCACCTCCAAAAAAGCAAAAGGAAGAAAAGGCAGTATTGTTGCCATCATAAAAGGCACCCAGAGTGATTTTGTCATCACGCATCTTTTAAAGATCAGCAGAAAACTTCGAATGAAGGTAAATGAAATTACTTTGGATATGGCGGGTTCCATGAAGCGTATTGCCCAACGCTGCTTCCCTAATTCAGCACGGGTGATTGACCGCTTTCATGTTCAGAAGCTGGCTATAGAAGCATTTCAGGAAATCAGGATCAGACATCGCTGGGATGCTGTTGAAATGGAAAATAAGGTAATGGAAGGATTGGATGAAGAACAAATTCTAAGTACAGAAATATTTGAAAATGGGGATTCACGCAAACAACTTTTAGCCAGAAGCCGGTATTTGCTTTATAAAAGCAGAGAAAAATGGACATTTTCCCAAAAACAAAGAGCCGCCATTCTTTTTGCTCAGTATCCCGACCTGGAGAAAGCATATCAATTGACCGATGGACTGCGAAAGATTTATAATCAGAATATTCCAAAATCTTTGGCGATGACTAAGCTTGCGCATTGGTTCAAAGAGGTGGAAGAAGCAGATTTTAAATCTTTTTCTACCTTAAGAAAAACAATAATGAATCATTACAGGGGATATTTTAAACTATTTTCATCAAAGAAGCACCAATGCAGCTGCTGAATCCTTCAATGCCAAAATCAAAAACTTCAGAATGCAGCTACGAGGAGTAAAAGACAGAACTTTCTTTCTATTCAGGTTGACTAAACTTTTTGCTTAGTCCCCAACTTTTGAAACTGATCCGATATATGCCTATAAATAAAGCCAATACAGTATTGTATCAGCTTTATAAACTATTCACTACAAAAATCATGCTAAATGTTTCTTTTCTCAAAAAAAAATATTAAATTCGTAGATATTATGTTAACAGACACAAAGTAGAATATGCTAAAACAACATTTACAGCTTAAATTAGGACAGAAACTTGCACCACAGCAGATTCAACTGATGAAGTTGATTCAGCTTCATACTTTGGAGTTTGAAGAAGAACTGGAACGTGAACTTGAAGAGAATCCTGCATTAGAAATAGCAAAGGAAGAATCAAAAGAAGATGAATATGCTTCTTTGGATGATAATTATGAAAGTGAGGGTACAGAAAGCATTGAAACTGATTTTGATGTAAATGAGTACCTTTATGATGATGAGCCTAGCTATAAGACAGCTTCAAGTAATTACTCTGCAGATGATGAAGATTTTGACAATGAAAGTCTCCTGACAGAAGGACAGTCACTTTTTGACTATCTGATGGAGCAGATTAATCTTGTCAATATTAACGAGGAAGATCTGAAAATAGCGGAATACATTATTGGTAACCTTGATACAGATGGTTATCTAAGAAGAGAAATCAAGTCTATTGTAGATGATCTTGCCTTTTCTCAAGGAATTTATACAACAAAAGAAAAAGTAGAGGATATTCTTGAGAATTATGTACAGAAGCTTGATCCTCCCGGTGTCGGAGCAAGAGGTTTGCAGGAATGTCTTTTACTACAAATTGAGAAAAAGGTAAGTTCTGATAAAGCTGTTTCTTTGGCAGCAAATATTTTAAGATTTCAGTTTGATGCACTCACAAACAAACATTACAATAAGATAATCCAGAAATACGATATTGAGGAAGAGGATTTGAAGGATGCATTGGAAGAAATATCAAAATTATCTCCTAAAGTGGGTGGGAATTTCGATACACAAACAATTACGATCAATCAGGAGATCATTCCAGATTTTGTAATTCAGGTAAAAGACGGGCAGGTCATTCCGATGTTGAATAGCAAGAATGCGCCAACTTTAAGAGTTTCTGAAGAATATAAAGATATTCTAACGACTTATTCGCACGATAAAAATTCTTCTGAGCACAAGCAGGCTGCCTTATTTATTAAGCAAAAATTAGATGCTGCAAAGTGGTATATTGATGCAATTAATCAGCGTCAGAATACCCTCCTTCAGACTATTACTGCAATTGTGAAATTCCAGCATAATTATTTTATTACTGGAGATGAAAAATCTTTAAAACCAATGATTCTTAAAGATATTGCAGATATCACAGGTTTTGATATTTCAACAATTTCAAGGGTGGTGAAAAGTAAATATGCAGATACTCCGAATGGAATTATTTATCTGAAAGATTTATTCTCCGACAGTCTTACCAATGACGATGGAGAGGAAGTTTCAACCAAAGAAATTAAAAATCATCTTCAGGAAGTAATCAGCAAAGAAAATAAGAGAAAACCTTTGACGGACGATGCTTTGGTAGTTATTTTGAAAGAACAAGGTTATAATATTGCGAGAAGAACAATTGCAAAATACCGTGAACAACTCAATATTCCGGTTGCAAGATTGAGAAAAGAACTTTAAATTATAAAAAAGCATTTCAAATTTGAAATGCTTTTTTCTTTATGTATTTTTTGCTGATTTACTTCTGAAAATTGTAAGATTTGGATAAACTATTTTATCATCAAATCTTATTTGATATTTTCTAAACCCAGTTCTCTTACAGAAATCTCTCTCATCTCCACTTTTCGGATTTTTCCTGAAATGGTCATCGGGAATTCTTCAACAAATTTCCAATATTTCGGAACTTTATAATGGGCGATCCTGCCTTTACAATATTCATTTAATTCTTCTTCTGTCACCGTAAATCCTGGTCGGATTTTTACCCAAGCCATCACTTCTTCTCCGAATTTTTCACTTGGAACTCCGATAATCTGAACATCTAAAATATTGGGATAGGTGTAAAGAAAATCTTCAATTTCTTTAGGCGAAATATTTTCTCCGCCCCGAATAATAAGGTCTTTTATTCTTCCGGAAATCGTAATGTAGCCATCGTTATCCATTACAGCTAAATCTCCGGTATGCATCCATCTTCCGTCATCGATAACTCTTTTGGTGTTTTCGGGGTCGTTCCAGTATTTTAGCATCACAGAATAGCCTCTTGTACATAATTCTCCATGTTCGCCACGATTTAAGACTTTACCATTTTCACCGACTATTTTTATTTCTAAATGATTCTGAACTGTTCCGACTGTACTTACCTGCTTTTCCAAAGGCGTTCCAATTAAGGTTTGCGTTGAAACGGGCGATGTTTCTGTCATTCCGTAGCAGATGCTCATTTCTTTTATATTCATTAGGTTTTCGACTTTTTTCATGATTTCTGGCGGACAAACGGAACCCGCCATAACACCGGTCCGGAGGTTGGAGAAATCATATTGATCAAAATCTTTTACGGCGAGTTCGGCAATAAACATCGTAGGAACTCCATATAAAGAGGTGCACTTTTCATCTGAAACAACTTTCAGCGTAATTTCCGGGTCAAAACTATCATTTGGAATCACCATACAAGCTCCATGAGATGTACAACAGAGATTTCCGATAACCATTCCGAAGCAGTGATAAAAAGGAACAGGAATGCAAACTCTGTCTTTTTCTGTATATTTTAAACGAATTCCAATGAAATAACCGTTGTTCAGAATATTGTGATGGGAAAGCGTAACTCCTTTCGGAAAACCGGTTGTTCCCGATGTGTATTGAATATTTACAGGGGCATCAAACTCCACCTTATTTTCAAAATCTTCAAGAATTTCATCTGAAATTTGTTCAGCATTGCTAAGAAAGCTTTGCCAATTTTCATCGAAAAATATTTCAGATTTCAAAGTGGTGCAAAATTCTCGTGCATCAGCAATCATTTTTTTATAATTACTTGATTTAAAATTCAGAGACGAAAAAATATGCGACATTTCCGACTGATTGATGACAAAAATCAATTCACTGGTTCTGTAAGCTGGATTAATGTTGACTAAAATAACTCCGATTCTTGCTGTGGCATACTGCAGTAAAACCCATTCATAACGGTTTGCAGACCAAACTCCTACTCTGTCACCGGGCTTTACGCCAAGATGAATTAAGGCCTTCGCAACCTGGGTTGTCTGATTGTAAAATTCCTGATAAGTAGCTCTATAATTTTGATGCACACAGATTAAGGCTTCCTGATCAGGGAATTTTTCAACGGTATTTTTAAGATTTTTTCCGATAGTTTCTCCTAATAATGGTATATCGGAAGCACCGTGAACGTAAGATAAAGACATAAAATGCTAATTTGATAGAATAAAATTAGGCATTAAATATTTAAATATCGGTTTGAAAATGGCTTAATTTTCCTGAGATTCTATTTCTTTTAGCTGATTTAAATTTTTATCGAGTCTGCTCATGATAATACCATAAACAAGTCGGTAATATGCCCAGATTAGTACAACACAGAGTATGGTTCCTACTATGATACCGACAATAAATCCTGTAAAGCTTGAACTGTTTACCTTAACCTGCTGAACATTTAGTACGTAGAAAGCGAAGGCTGTAAGGCTCATGATCAGTATCACCAATAATCCTATATTGGTTAAGATAAACGCATTGACCGTTTTTTTGAAGGTAATAATTCTTAGAATAAAAAGTTTCAAATCTTCTTCAACTTTGATTTTTCGGTAGTTTAAGTAAAATTTGGCAACAAAATATCCGGTAATTAAAAGGCTTATAATTTTAACGAAGATATAGATGTTGTCGAGCTTTACCATCAAATGCTCATTCTTTTGCACACCCATATTTTCCAGAATGTTCATAAAGCTGTCCCCTTCGTTGCCCTGAATCAGATAAAAGACTCCCATGAAGCTGAAAAACAAAAATTCCACCACGCTGATCCAGAAAATATATTTCATATAATTGCGTGACTTTTTATTGAGCATTTTCAGAATCTCATTATCATCGTATTTGGGCTGAACAGGCTGCTCCTGCCAAGTTTTCTTAAAGCTGTCTAAATCAAATTCAGGCATGTTTTTCCATTTTTTCTTTAAGGATTTTCTTTAATCTGTTCATTTTTACACGTGCATTTACCTCGGTAATACCTAAATTTTCTGCAATATCTTTATAAGGGAGATCATCAAGATACATCATAACGATAGCCCTTTCTACATTCGGTAAAGTTTTGATTACAGCGTAAAGAAGTGAAATTTGCTGTTGTTTGTCATCATCATCTTCAATGAAATCTCTATGGTTGATGTCAAGCTCATTGGTTTGTAAACTTTTACTTTTCTTTCTGAAAAGAGTAATGGCTGTGTTTAGCGCCACACGATACATCCATGTAGAAATTTTTGAATTCCCTTTGAAAGAATCATAACTACGCCAAAGCTGTAAAACAATTTCCTGGAAAAGGTCTTCTTCGTCCTCCAGTGAATTGGTGTAAAGACGCGAAACCTTGATAATCAATCCCTGGTTATCTTTCACAAGCTGCGCAAACTCTTTCTCTTTAGAAATCACAATAAATGTATAACGGCACGAAGATAATAATTATTAGTCAATTGTTAATTTTACTTTGTAAGTCAATTGTGAATTTTATTTTGAAAATTTGGTTATAAAGTTTCAAAAATTGACAAGGAAAAGAATTGACTATTCACAATTCACTTTTTATATACGGCAATTTCCTATCTTTGCAGCCACGAGAAAATCGGCCTGTTGATTCTTATTTCGGTAAGGGTAGGAAAGTCCGGACACCATAGAGCAGCAAAGCGGATAACATCCGTCATCCGCGAGGATAGGACAAGTGCAACAGAAAGCAGGTACAGTTCGGCTGTAGTGAAACCAGGTAAACTCTTTGCGGTGCAATGATAAGTATATCGGTTCTTTTCAGCAATGAAAATAGGGGCGGCTCGTCCTGAAAACCGAGGGGTAATCAGCTCAAGTTTTGCAGCAATGTAAAACGCAGATAAATAACAGGCATCCCGACTTTTCGGGATACAAAATCCGGCTTATAGATTTTCTCGTGATTTTTTGTAAGAATACAACTAATACACAAATATTCTTTTCTGAAAATAATTCGTGTATTCGCGGCAATTTTACTTGATTCTTTTTACTTTTTTCTTGGCTTTTTTTATTCGCTTTCCAATTGTTTTTTCGCATCTTCGAGACCTTTTCTGTCTTCGTCTGAAAGTTCCGGAAACTTCAAATCCATTTTTTCTAAAGTATCAATGATGATCTGTATTGCCGAAAGTCTTGCAAACCATTTATTATCTGCAGGAATTACATACCAGGGAGCATGATCTTTTGAAGTTTCGTTGATGGCAGTTTCGTAGCATTCCATATATTTCGGGAACAATGCTCTTTCGGGAAGGTCAGAAGTTGAAAACTTCCAGTTTTTTTCCTGTTCGTTGATTCGGTCTAATAGTCTTTTCTTTTGCTCATCTTTAGAAACATGCAGAAATATTTTTACAATTGTAGTTCCGTTTTGGGCTAAATGTTTTTCAAAATTTCTGATACTTTCATAACGGTTTTCCCAGAATTTATCATCAAAATCTTTTACGGAATCCCAAGTTTTTTCACTTAAATTATATTCAGGATGTACTTTGCAAACCAGCACACTTTCATAATGAGAACGGTTGAAAATTCCGATCATTCCTTTTTGGGGAAGAGCCAAATAATGCCTCCACAGAAAATCGTGTGAATATTCTCTTGAACTTGGCGTTTTAAAGCTTGTTACATTACAGCCTTGGGGATTTACTCCACCAAAAACATGCTCAATCAGGCTGTCTTTTCCTGCAGCATCCATAGCCTGAAGTACAACCAAAAGAGATTTGCTGCCGTCTGCATAAAGCTTCTCCTGTAATTCTCTCAGCTTTTCTTTTTCTTTGATTAGCATTTGTACACCTTCTTCTTTTGTAAGCTTCCCTTTGTATTCTGTTGAAGTATTTTTGATTGAAAATTTTCCTTTTATCTGAAAATCGTCTGAAAAATTAGTATTCATGTTTTTATTTAAGTTTTAGAATTAAAATATTTAGTAGATTCCATCAACCAAAAATCAATCAACCATCAACTAAACCCAACATAAATGTATAAAAAAAACCGTCTCGATAGAGACGGTTTGTATATTTTTAGTAGAAATTTATTTTGCTGCCGCTACTTTTTTTGCAGCTTTAGCAGCTTTTTTCTCTTCTTTAGCTTTAGCTTTAAGCTCTGCCGGAGTTAACGGTTTTGGATCCGGTGCATTTGGAGTAACTTCACCTTTGATGTAAATTACACTTCTGCTGTTTACAGGATCATTAGAAAATACCTCGATCATTTTGTTGAAAGGAGAAACACTTGCAGTGTTGTATCCCACTTTAATTTTAGCAGATTTACCAGGAGCAATGGGTGCAGTGCTGAATTCCGGTGTTGTACATCCGCAAGATGGTTTTACA
Organism: Chryseobacterium sp. RLHN22; assembly: GCF_051011795.1. Classification (NCBI taxonomy): domain Bacteria; kingdom Pseudomonadati; phylum Bacteroidota; class Flavobacteriia; order Flavobacteriales; family Weeksellaceae; genus Chryseobacterium; species Chryseobacterium sp. RLHN22. Next base: position 133,597 of record NZ_JBPCHW010000010.1, on the reverse strand, counting down.
TTAGAAATGATAAGAGGTTTATCACCTGTATTTGTTACGGTAAAAAATCTTGTTCCGTCAGAATTTGGTTTAATTTGACCATATTCATAGGTAGTTTTATCAAATGTGATGGTCTGAGCAGATGCCAAAGCAAATGTTCCGAATAATGCAATTCCTGCAAATAAATTTTTCATATTCTTGAATGTTAATATGTTTGTTAGATAAATTTTGAGAAACAAAGTTAAAAATTATTTTAATTCATACTTAAAATTTTTTTTCTTTAGACTATTTTTGCAAATTGTAAATTAAAGTAATAGAATTTATGCAGATTTCAGAAAAGTACAATCCACAGGAAACAGAACAAAAGTGGTACAATTACTGGTTGGAAAACAAATACTTCCACTCAGAGCCTAATGATAAGCCGCCTTATACTGTTGTAATTCCTCCGCCAAACGTTACGGGGATCTTGCACATGGGGCATATGCTTAACAATACCATTCAGGATGTTCTGGTCCGTCGTGCAAGAATGCAGGGCTTTAATGCTTGTTGGGTTCCGGGAACAGATCACGCTTCAATTGCTACTGAGGCTAAAGTTGTTGCTAAACTGAAATCAGAAGGAGTCAGCAAATCTGATATTACCCGCGAAGAATTCTTAAAACACGCCTGGGACTGGACTGATAAATACGGCGGAACGATTCTTGAGCAGTTGAAAAAACTAGGTTGTTCTTGCGATTGGGACAGAACCCGTTTCACCATGGAACCAAAACTTTCTCAGCAGGTGATCAAATCTTTTGTTGATCTTTACAATAAAGGATTGATTTACCGTGGTTACAGAATGGTCAACTGGGATCCGGAAGCGAAAACCAATATTTCCGACGAAGAAGTAATTTTTAAAGAACAAAACGGAAAATTATATTTCCTAAAATATAAAATCGAAGGTTCGGAAGAATTCCTTTCGGTAGCTACAACACGTCCTGAAACAATTTTCGGAGACACTGCGGTTTGTATCAATCCAAATGATGAGCGATACGCTCATTTAAAAGGTAAAAAAGTAATCGTACCGATCGTTGACAGAGTAATTCCGATCATCGAAGACGAATATGTTGACATTGAATTTGGAACAGGTGCATTGAAAATCACTCCGGCTCACGATATTAACGACTACGAAATCGGACAAAAACACAATCTTCAGATGATTGATGCTTTGGACGATGACGGAAATCTGAACGATTACGGTCTACATTATGCCGGAAAAAACAGATTTGAGGTAAGAAAGCAAATCGCCAAAGAATTAGAAGAAAAAGATCTTTTGTTGAAAGCAGAAGATTATGTAAATAAAGTAGGAACTTCGGAAAGAACAGGTGCGGTGATCGAGCCTAAAGTTTCTGTTCAGTGGTTCTTAAAAATGTCTGAATTGGGAAAACCGGCTTTGGATGTTGTAATGGATGATAAAGTTAAATTTTATCCTGAAAAGTTTAAAAATACTTACAAACATTGGATGGAAAACATCCGCGACTGGAATATTTCCCGTCAGCTTTGGTGGGGACAGCAAATTCCGGCGTATTATTACGGTGATGGAGAAAATGATTTTGTAGTTGCAGAGACCATCGAAGAAGCATTAGAACTTGCAAAACAAAAAACAAACAACGATCAACTAACAACAGACAACTTAAAACAAGACGAAGACGCTCTTGATACATGGTTTTCATCTTGGTTGTGGCCAATGTCTGTTTTCGACGGATTGCTTGATCCTGAAAACAAAGACATCAATTATTATTATCCAACATCTGACTTGGTAACTGGTCCGGATATTATTTTCTTCTGGGTAGCAAGAATGATCATGGCAGGATTGGAATACAGAAACGAAGTTCCGTTCAAAAATGTTTATTTCACAGGGATTGTAAGAGATAAGCAGAGAAGAAAGATGTCAAAATCTTTAGGAAATTCACCGGATCCGTTGGAACTGATGGATAAATATGGAGCAGATGGAGTTCGTGTAGGAATTTTATTAAGTTCTGCGGCAGGAAATGACCTTCTTTTTGATGAAGATTTGATGTTGCAGGGAAGAAATTTCATGTCTAAAATCTGGAGTGCATTCCGTTTGATCAATATGTGGAATCATGAAGATAAGCCAGCGAACTCAACAGAAATTCAGGCAATTGAATGGTTTGAAAATAAATTAAACAAAACTATTGCTGAAATTAATGATCAGTTTGAAAAATTCAGAATCTCGGATGCTTTACATTTGATCTATAAATTAATCTGGGATGATTTCTGTTCTTGGTATCTGGAAGCCATTAAACCGAATTATGGTGAAGGAATTTCTAAGGAAGTTTACAATAAAACAGTTGCTCTTTTTGAGGAATTAATGAAATTATTGCATCCATTCATGCCTTTCTTAACAGAGGAATTGTGGCAAACAATTTCGGAAAGAAATATTGAAGATGCATTAATTGTCGCGCAACAGAAAAAAGCAGAAGCATTCAACGAAGATATTATCAAAAACTTCGAAACGGCATCTGAAATTATTTCAGGTGTTAGAAATTACCGTCAGACAAAAGGTATTTCTCCAAAAGAAGTGGTTGAAGTTTATACCAATGCTTCAGAATTTGCAAACGAATCGGTAATTAAAAAATTAGCCAATGTTTCAGAAATTCATTTCGGAACAAAAACAGATAAGCCAAGCTTTACGTTCCTGGTAGGTGCAACGGAAATTTCAATTCCTTTAAGTGAAAACTTAGATTTAGGAGAAGAAAAAATAAAGACAGAAGAAGAATTAAAATATTTAAAAGGATTCTTGATTTCTGTGGATAAGAAATTATCAAACGAAAAATTTGTTGCCAACGCAAAGCCGGAAGTTGTAGAAGTTGAGCGTAAAAAGCAAAAAGATGCGCTTGAGAAAATTGCGATTTTGGAAGAGAAGCTAAAAACATTGTAGGATGTCGGAAGCTGGATGTCGGATGATTTTAAAGTCATCATAAAAACATCCAGCTTCTATCATCAAACACCCAGCAAAAAATAATGACACATTTAGAAAATATACAAAAACTTTTCTCTAAAGACTTTGTAGAAAGCCCGTTATTGGAGAGTTTTGAAGTCGGAAAAATTTATCTTTCGACCGGAAAACTGGTTGCTTGTGATCCTTTGATCACCAATGATATGCAGCCGTTTTCTACTGAATTTCCAAAAGGAGATTTTCAGGTTTTGCTTCACAAAGAAAGAGAAAGCAATTGTGTTGCGTATGCTGAAATTGTTTTCAGCAATGCAAAAATTTCCTCATGGAAACTGGCAACGACAGACAATCAAAATATAAAAGAACTTTCTGAAGGCGAAGTTTTCGGTTATCCTGTAGAAAGCGGAATGGGGTGTTTTATGGATCTTCAGACTCAAGAACAGCTTAATCTTTTAGAACAAAAACTTTTCCAGAGAAAAGGAGATGATTTCATGGGAATTTACGAGGAATTTTTTCATGAACATTTTTTTGATGAAAACGGTGCGATTGATCAGTTTGCATTCTTAAAACCAAACGAAGAAAACCCCGGGAATATTTTCGCTTTCGAAACTGGTTACGGAGAAGGCTTTTACGCAAGTTATATAGGATTTGATGAGAAAAATAATCCGGTAAAAATAATTACTGAATTTATTGAAATATTAGTCAGCTAAAATTGCTTACATTTAGTCGGTAGTAATTTTATTGATAAGATTAACGATTTAAGTTATGAATTTTTCCTCAGAACATCCAAAAATTGTGGTCGTAGGCAGTTGTACACTGGATCTGGTATTGTATACCGACAAAATTCCTGGATGCAATGAAACGGTAATAGCAAAACATTCTGAAAACTATTTTGGAGGGAAAGGTGCTAATCAGGCGGTAGGAACGGCAAGATTGGGAGCGAGTGTTTACTTTATAGGCTGTGTCGGGATTGATCCTCTGGGACAGCAAATTATGCGTAATCTTGTAAACGAAAATGTAAATGTAGGTTTTGTTTATGAAACCGATCAGCAGTCCACTGCAATAGCATATGTGACAAGCTGTGGCGAAGATTTTTCAATTGTTGCAGACCCGGGTTCCAACAAAATGATAACTTCAAAACAGGTGGATGATGCAGAAAAGTATATTCATGCGTCAGATCTTGTTCTTTTACAGTTAGAAATTCCAATGGAGGTTGTTGAGTACACGGTAAAAAAAGCGAAAGATTTAGGAAAATTGGTTGGGCTGTATGCTTCGCCAGGAACGAAAATTAACAATGAACTTCTTGATCGTGTCGATTTTATTATCGCTAAATCGAATGAACTTTCAATTATCTTTGGAGAAGATCAAAGAGAAGAAATTCTTAAAAAATATTTCAATAAGCTTTTTGTACGGGACGAAACCAATTCTACCATTTATTTTGATGGTACCGAAATGAAATATTTCCGGAATGAAAACGAAAGCATGGTTTATAAAATGGGAATGGGAGATGCTTTTACTTCAGGTTTTGCGGTTGCTTTGTGTCATAAAAATACAATTGAAGACTGCGTGAAGTTCGGGAATTTGGTTTCTTCAAAAGTTTCCTTAGGAAAAGGAGCCCAATCGGCTCTTCCTTATTTAAAAGATTTGATGTAAACTTTATTTAATGCATATTGAAAAGTCTTAAAACAGATAATTTATACTATTAAAAAGTCCACATTTGATGTGGATTTTTTTATTGTTAATCATGGAGAAATTAATACTGACGACCAAAAATCAAGCTCAGCTTACGGCACATCTTTTTAAACCTGAAAAACCGAACGGCAAAATTATTCTCATTAATTCTGCAACAGGTGTAAAGCAACAGGTTTACTTTTCTTTTGCTCAGTTTTTTGCTGAAAACGGATTTACGGTTATTACGTATGATTATCGTGGAATCGGACTTTCGAAACCACTCAAAATGCGAAATTTTAAAGCTTCTATGAGAACCTGGGGAAGTGAAGATTTTACAACCGTCACAAAGTTTATCATTGAAAATTATTCTGATTATCAAAAATTTTGTCTCGGGCATTCAGTCGGTGCTTTAATACTGGGAATGAATGAGTATTCTAAAATATTTGAAAAATTTATATTCGTAGCCACTCAAAATGCATTTATCGGAAACCTTAAATGGAAAACCAAGCTGGAAGCATTTTTTGGTTTCGGATTGGCTCAGCCATTTTTTACGGAGCTATTTGGCTATTTTCCGGCACATTGGTTCGGATTAGGAGAAAGTCTTCCAAAAAATTGCGCTTATGACTGGAGAACCTTAATTTTGAACCGGAAATCCACCGGGAAATTATTGCTTAAAACAAATGATTATTCCAAAGAATTGAATCAGAAAGTTTTTGTTGTTTACGCTGAAGATGATGTTTGGTTGACGGAAAAAGGAGTGAAAAGTCTTCTTAATGATATTTATCCTAATCTCAAACCTGATTATAAATTTTTGTATACTTCTGAATCGGAAAAAGGAGAAATTGGGCACGTCAATTTTTTCAGAAGTTATAATAAAAAACTTTGGAATATTATTTTAAATGAAATTTGAACTTAAGCATTCAAAATTTCTCCTTTGTAGGGGTGTCAAAAATTCCAAAGGAATTTTTGACGGGGTGGTTTAAAAATAATTTATATTAAAAATTAAATTCAAAAATGAACAACATCGTAGAAAACACAATACAATTCGTAAAAGAAAAACTGGAAGGAGCAGAGGCAGGGCACGATTGGTTTCACATTGAAAGAGTCTGGAAACTTTCAAAAAAAATTGCTCAGACTGAAAAGTGCAATTTGGAGGTTGTTGAACTTTCAGCGTTGCTGCATGATATTGCAGATCCGAAATTCCATAATGGAGATGAAACTTTAGCCCTAAAAATTTCAAGAGAATTTTTAGAAAGCCAAAATGTTGAAGATGGAATTATTCATCAGGTTCTGTTTGTGATTCAGAATATTTCGTTTAAAAATAGAGGAGAGGCCCCCAAAGATCTACCAATCGAATTGAAAATTGTTCAGGATGCCGACAGAATTGATGCGATTGGAGCCATAGGAGTGGCAAGAACATTCAATTTCGGAGGTTTTAAAAATAATCTGATGTACCATCCGGATATTGAACCAAAACTCAATATGTCAAAAGAAGAATACAAAAAATCAAACGGAACAACCATCAATCATTTCTACGAAAAACTTTTGCTGCTGAAAGATTTAATGAATACCAATGAAGGCAAAAAAATAGCCGAAGAAAGGCATCAGTTTATGCTGACTTTCCTCGACCAGTTCTACAAAGAATGGAATGTGGATTAAGGTTCAGATAGATTCTGCGAAATAAGTATCTTTGCGGTATGGGATTTATCATTTTTGTTATTTTTCTGTCGTTGGTTTTATCGCTTCTTTTTTCAAAGCTGAAAAGAGGTAAATTGGGTCAGCTGGCTAAAATGTTTCGTATTGCAAGTGTTGTCTTTGCGGTTTCCATATTTACATACTGGTTTATTCAAAAATCGGTTGTTGGGATTGTCAATAATTCGCTGTCTTTGCAGGTGATTAATAAGCTTCCGCAGCCATTAGATTTTTATGTGATTAACACCAATAATCTTGATAAAAATACTCCTTTAGAAACTAAGCATATCGGAAAAATCCGTCCCGAATATTACAGGATAGAATATCTGAAGATGGATAAATCTGATGAATATTGGATTGCTGGATATTTAGGTAAAAAAAATCTCGTCTATTTTTCACAGCATTCTGTTCCCAATAAAAATATGGACCAAATGATTGAAGTTCAGAATTACATCAACCAAAGCGAAAAACTTTCAGGAATTGCCAAAAAAGAAGTCGATGCTTACAATTACGAAAATATGCTGATGGGAATTTGGGTGACGCTTTGTTTTCTTTTATTGTTCCTGAATTTCGTTTTGTTGGTAAGAAAAAAATAATCTAAAATAGGCTCGGCATATTTTCCTGTCCCATTTTCGGGATAAGAAGATCTGTTTTCCATTCTTTATTTAAATTTTCAATAAAATAGGCTGAAAGAAGCGGTGATGCTTTTTCAATATTCTGGTGAACGAAGAAATAAAGATTCTGAAGACCTTCTTTTTTCCATGCTGTAAGATGTTTCAACCAGTCGTCCAGTCTTTCGTAATCGCTTTCTGCATTGGCCCCAACGTAACGGATAAATGCATTCGGAGTTGTCAGTCTCATGTGGAGCATATCTCTTCTTCCGGCTGTATCGACGATAATATTGGTGATATTGTTTTCTTCAAACAACGTGCATGTTTTGTCTAAAATTTCTTCATCTGTAAACCATTCCGTATTTCTGAGCTCAATGGCTAAAGGAACTTCTTTTGGCCATTTATTGATAAACTGTTCCAGCCTTTCGTAGTCTTTGGGTTTAAAATTATCATGAAGCTGCAGGAAAACCATTCCCAGTTTTTCATCAAAATTCAAAACTGCGGTGGCAAATTGAGTCACGACATCATCGATGTTTAAAAGTCTTCTAAAATGTGAAACTGTATTGGTGATTTTCGGGAAAAATTTAAAATTAGGTGGTGTTTTTTCTTTCCATGTTAAAACCTGTTCTGAAGTTGGCATTCCGTAGAACGTTGCGTTTAATTCAATTGAATTGAACTGCGTTGCGTAATAAGTCAACTCATCCTTTGTTCCTTTCGGATAAAAGCCTTTTAAATCGGTTTTATTCCATTTTGCACAGCCAATTGAAATATTTTCAAGCCCTTTTTTATTTTGCTTTAAAATTTCTTTCGTTCTTGAATGGTCTTGTGGTAATGTAAAATCTATTTGCGAAGGGTCTTCTACTTGTCCGAATTTCATTTGACTTAGGTTTAGAAATTAAAAGTACTAAATTTAATTAGATTGATAAAGTTTTTCTTCTTTTATTGAGGTGCAACTTCGTCGATTTTAAGAGTAATTTTGGCAATCACATCTTCTAAATTCTCCTGAACTTCTTCATTGGTAAATCTAATGAGTTGCAAATCGTTACTCTCTAAAATTTGAGTACGCTCTAAATCTTTTTCTATCTGTTCCGGAAGATGATGATATTCTCCATCAATTTCTATGATTAATTTTAATTGATGACAATAAAAATCAGCAATAAATAAACTGATTGGATGTTGTCTTCTGAATTTATATCCTTTTAATTGATTATTTCTGAGTCTTTCCCATAATATTTTCTCAGCTTCTGTTTCATTTTTTCTTAACGCTTGAGCTTTTAAAAATGAACTCGAAGGTGCGCCTTTCCACATACCTTCTTGATAATTGGGTTTAAATTTTTTCATTTTTTATGTTTTTATAAAGATAAAAATTTCCTTTCAAAAATCTTACCCCGACCCTAAAGGGAGGATTTTTGAAAGGAGATTACAGTTTGATGAGAGAATTTATTTTGTAAACCCAATCTAAATTAGAAATTTGCTCCCTTTAGGGTAGGGGAAACAAATTTCGACAGACAAATCATTGTTAAATAGATTTATAAATGTTTTCAGTCTCCTTCCTCCAGTTCAAAAATTTCTTCTACTTTTTTGCCAAAACATTTTGCAATTTTTAAAGCTAAAACAGTTGACGGAACATATTTTCCTGCTTCCATGGCATTAATGGTTTGTCTTGAAACACCGATTTTTTTGGCTAAATCTTCCTGAGTAAAACTTTTTAAAGCTCTTTGTATTTTAATGGTGTTTTTCATTTTTTAAGCAGTAAGTAATTAAATCTGAAAACATATAAAACCAATGGCAAAAACATAATCAGGATCATGATAGTGAAAAACAAAGTTCCAAATACTGTTAAAAATAAAACTAAAACAATAGAGTAGGTTACAATCAGACTCCAGAAAACAGATTTTAGTCTTAAACTAGAAATATATTCATCTTCAATTTTTTCTTTAGAACATCCGATTAAAATTCCGCCAATGATAATGAGAATTCCAAAAAGATTAGGAAAGAAATTTATTTCTGTATTTTTAAACATTCCTGAGTCTTCATTACTCAAAGGAAATCCTGAATTATAAAATACGGGCAAAGAGATTTCCGGAAAATTTAAAATATTAGAAAGCGATAATAACCCCAGAATCAATGACGGGACAAAAATAAACCAGCCTAATTTTTTGTAACGGTTTGGGAAAAGTTGTAATGTATTCATGTTTGTAATTTTTAATAAAACAAATGTAAAGAATATTTTACAATTTGTAAAATTTATTTTACTTTTTGTTATTAGCTTTTAGAAATACGTTTTTATTTTATACTAATAACAGATCAAGTTAACGCCATATTTGTCATTCCGTAGGAATCTCGACGTACTAGAAATAAAGCTATTTAGATTCTTTCAGAATGACAAACTGTGTGAATATTCAATTCAAAAAGTAATCATCAAAATGTATATTTATTAAATACCCGATCTCCGCTGAATTTACGCCCTTGCGAACTAAAAATATTCAAACATGAAAAAAAGAAACTTTGCGGACTTTGCGTTTAAAACAAAAAAACCGCAGAAAGAATTTCTACGGTTTAATATACTCACAGCCCAAGTTGGACTCTTTTTACTTGGCTCTTATTCTAAGCTTCGCAAGCTGAACAAGTCACAAAATTCACCATCATTTCCTTAGAAACAGACGAACTTCTTTGGTAATACAAAGTTTTCACACCTTTCTTCCAAGCTTCGATGTAAAGATAGTTTACATCTTTTACAGGCATTGTTGAAGGAATCTGCAAGTTCAGAGACTGGGCCTGGTCGATGTATTGCTGTCTCTGTGCCGCCTGAGAAATAATCTCCATCGGAGAAATTTCTTTGAAGGTTTTAAATACAGCTTTTTCTTCGTCTGTCAATTCATTGATGTGTTGTACAGAACCATGATTCAGCATAATTGTTCTCCATGTTTCTTCATTGTCAAGACCTTTTTCTTCTAATAATTTAGCAAGATATTTATTCTTACGCATGAAATTTCCTTTTGCCAGACCAGCTTTGTAATAGTTCGAGGCAAACGGCTCAATTCCCGGAGAAGTCTGTCCTAAAATTGCAGAACTTGAAGTGGTAGGAGCAATCGCCATTGTTGTGGTATTACGGATTCCATAGCCTTTTAACAATTCCGGTTCTCCGTAGATATTTGCCAATTCTCTTGTAGCCTGGTCTGCCTGTTCTTTAATTCTTCTGAAAGCTCTTGCATTGAACTGAGTCGCTTCAAAACTTTCAAACGGAATCATGTTTTTCTGAAGATAAGAATGGTAACCTAAAACTCCCAAACCAAGCGCTCTGTGACGCATTGCGAAATTTCTTGCTCCCTGAAGGTAGTAATTTCCTTCTGTTTTTTCTATAAATTCAGATAAAACGGCGTCAAGGAAGTAGATAGCTAATTTTACAGCATCCGTATCTTTCCACTCGTCGTACAATTCTAAGTTCATTGATGAAAGACAGCAGATGAAAGACTCTTCTCTTGTCGACGGAAGCATGATTTCCGAGCAAAGATTACTTGCATTTACCGTTAATCCTAAATCTTTATAAACCTGTGGCTTGTTTCTGTTAACGTTATCGGTAAAGAAAATATAAGGAAGACCTTTTTGCTGACGGCTTTCCAAAACTCTTGCCCAGATTTTACGTTTGTCCATATCTCCATCAATCATGTCCTGCATCCAGTAATCAGGAACGCAAATTCCTGTAAACAGGTTCTGAATCGGGCTTCCGATATCTTTGATGGATAAAAATTCTTCAATATCTCCGTGGTCAATATCCAGATAAGCCGCAAAAGCACCTCTTCTTACGCCACCTTGAGAAACCACATCCATTGCAGTATCAAAAAGCTTCATGAAAGAAACCGCTCCTGAAGATTTTCCGTTGTCGGTAACGGCAGTTCCTCTGTTACGAAGTTCCCCGAAATATCCTGAAGTTCCGCCTCCGATTTTTGTCTGCATGATGACTTCGCCCATTTTATGGGTAATCCCTTCGATACTGTCTGGAATATGTACGTTGAAACAAGAGATTGGAAGACCTCTCTGTGTTCCCATATTGGCCCAAACCGGAGAAGAAAAACTGATCCATCCTTTCGTAATCATCTCTTTGAAAGCAGGCTGTAATTCAGGTTTGTATAGTCTTTTTGCTGCGGCAGTGGTAATTCTGTCGATCGCACCGTCTACGGTTTCGCCCTTTAAAAGGTAACCTCTGTTCAACATTTGCTCAGATTCTTCGTTGAGCCACCAGATATTTGTATTTTGTTCTTCCATATTCATCTATATTGTAAAATGTACGTTGTACATTGATTTTTTATATTTTAAGAGCTTCACGTTTTGTGCTTCTCTTCAATTTTCTACCTGCTTTCGCTACTCGCTTTTTTCTTTTGCAAAGAAAAAAAGCTCAGACATACCGCTCAATCAGGGCTAAAACAACGGTTTGTTTTCTTTACACTTTGTCAAAGTTGAAAATCTTTGACAAAGTTTTTAATTGCTTCTTCAAATCATACTTTTCAACTCGGGCAGTCCTTTTAAGTTTTGGCTAAAGCCAATGAATTTTCTTTTATTTAAAACGGGCTAAAGCCCGTTTCTATTGAATTTTCCAGTTTGTCATTGACTACGCCGAATCTTCGATTTCCGAGGAACGAGGAATCTCAATTTTGTTTGTGAGATGTTTCGACTCCACTCAGCATGACATCTCTAATGCTAACTGTTTCGACGCTCGCTTCGCTCGCGCCTCTATTTTATTTATTCAACTCCAACTGACTGTAAAATTTCTACTTTATGAGAATCATTCAATCCGCTTTCGTCTCTTAATCTCTGAAATTCTTTAAAGGACGGAATATTTAAAACCATATTCTGCACTTCTTCGTTTTCATAACTTGAAAAATGAACAAATGTAACACCGTCTTCTTTTACAAAAACTTTATACTCAAATTTTGATTGGTCTAAAGTTTTAAAGTCATTCAAAAACTTTTGAATGTTGTTCTTATTTTCAGAAACAAACTCAGATTTTACGGTATAAGTTACGATTACGTTAATCATTTTTTTATATATTTCGTGACTGCAGAAAACAAAAAAATAGATGATATATATTTAACTGTAAGAATTTAAAAATTCTATTGTTTTGTTATTAATCCCAGTACAAGATACATCTCCTGTTGTTTCTGTAATTAAAATTTGTTCATCCTTACCAACGTATTTTGATAAAATATTATTTATATCTATTCCTAATGATGATGAAGTTATAAACCAAGTGTTTGGAAAAACCTCAATGAAATTATTGGAAAGTTTTTTTATATGATTTTCCAACTCAATATTTTTTTTGAAAATTTCAGAATAATATGAAATAAAAAAGACTCCCATAATTACAAATTAAAACAGATCATTCGCAGTAATACTCTTATCATGCTTCGTGTAATCCACCGGTCTTTTTGCAAAGAAATCATCCATAGAGTTGGCAAAAACTTCTTCTTCAAACCACATTAGCGGACGGTATTGTTCAGGAGAAATATTATATCTCGGAGCCATGTTGATTTTCTTCAAACTGTCGTCAACACGATATTTCATAAAGTTGATTAAATCTTCTTTCGAGAATTTGTCAAGCTCACCCAATTCGAAAATCCAGCTAAGGATTTCGCCTTCCAATTCTACAGACTGGTCTACCAAAGTATAAATATCTTCGATGTCAGAATCTGTTAAAAGATTGGGTTGCTCTTCACGGATTTTATTAATCAGATAAATTCCTCCGTTGGCGTGAATCTGCTCATCAACTGAAGTCCAGGCAATGATGTTCGAAACATTTTTCATGTATCCTTTAAATCTTGTAAACGAAAGGATGATGGCAAACTGAGAGAACAAAGACACGTTTTCAATCAGAATACTGAACAAAAGAAGTGATGAAACATACTCTTTCGGCGTTGCAGAATTAGCGTGCTTCAAAACATTTGATAAAAATTCAATTCTCTTTTTTAGAGCAGGAACTTCCACAACGTGCGTAAATTCTTCATTATAGCCCAAAACTTCTAGCAAACGAGAATACGCTTCCGAATGACGGAACTCACATTCTGCAAAAGTTGCTCCCAAACCATTCAGTTCAGGCTTTGGAAGGTGGTTGTAAAGATTTCCCCAGAAAGATTTTACAGAAACTTCGATTTGAGCAATGGCCAAAAGCGCATTTTTTACTGCATTTTTTTCGTGCGGCTCAAGCTGAGAATGAAAATCCTGAACATCAGCCGTGAAATCTACTTCCGAATGTACCCAAAACGATTTGTTGATCGCTTCTACAAACTGTAGAACTTCAGGATACTCAAATGGCTTATAACTTACTCTTTTATCGAAAATTCCCATATTGTAATTTTTATGTCTTTTGTTTTTGTAAAAAATAGAATTCTGTAAATACTACCAATAGTTTGGTAAGTATTTGATTTTTTGAAAGTTAATAAAATGAATTTTTGATATTGATCCACAATTATTTTCCCCCATAATCTACCTACAAAGTTAGAAAATGAACACTGATTTTGAAAGGGGTAAACACTAATTGACTGGCTTTTAACTGTAAAAGTTTTCCACATTTACATGAAACTCCCTTTGCTATTGGATTAGAGGAACTTAACCAATAAAATTGATTTACTAATGCATATTTCGGTTAAACACTTTTTTTTATTTAGTTGAATTTCAATTAATAATATATTAAACAAATAAAAAATAAAAGATTTTTCTCATCTTGTAACAAAATGATATTTCAGGCTACTTATCAATCATAAAAAACATCCAAAGCTTAATGTTAGTAATTCAGGATTTACATAAATCATACGATACAGGGAAGAGTAAACTACACGTTCTCAAAGGAATTAACCTCAATATTTCTGAGGGTGAATTTGTCTCTATTATGGGAAGTTCGGGTTCCGGGAAATCAACTTTGCTGAATATTATTGGGATTCTGGATGAGAAAGATTCCGGGGTGTATGAACTTGACGGAATTCCTATCGAACACTTAAATGAAGTAAAAGCTGCCGAATACCGTTCGAAGTTTTTAGGATTCGTTTTCCAGTCGTTTAATCTGATTGGATATAAAACCGCAATAGAAAATGTTGCGCTTCCTTTATATTATCAAAACGTTTCGAGAAAAGAAAGGAATCAAAAAGCTTTAGAATATCTTGAAAAAGTTGGTTTAGCACAATGGGCAAACCATTTACCCAACGAACTTTCCGGTGGACAAAAACAGAGAGTTGCCATCGCAAGAGCCTTAATAACCGACCCAAAAGTAGTTCTCGCCGATGAACCAACCGGAGCGTTAGATTCAAAAACGACACATGATATTATGAAACTGCTTCAGGATATCAATAACGAAGGAAAAACCATCATCGTCGTAACCCACGAAAATGATGTCGCAGCACAAACGAAAAGAAACGTAGTTCTCCGCGACGGAATTATCGAGAGTGATGAGTTTATAAAGCAGATTGTTTTATAAAGGTGAATTGTGAATGGTCAATTTTTGCTTCGCAAGTGAATTTTTAAAAATTGATTTAATAAATTATAAAAACACAAATAAATTTAAATTGAAAAAAAATGTTTTTAAGTCTAAATCATTATAAACTCGATGTCTATAAATCGGCAAGAGAGTTAAGATTAGAATGCTATAAAGTATTGAAAAAACTTCCTTCTGAGGAAAAATTTAATTTGATAGATCAGATAAGAAGAGCTTCAACATCAGTAGTTCTAAATATAACAGAAGGCTGTTCAAGAAAATCGGAAAATGAAAGAAAAAGATATTTTGAAATAGCAAGAGGATCAGTAATAGAATTAGATTCTTGCTTTGATATTATTTTTGAATCTGAATATCTTAGCTTACTAGATTTAGAAAAAGCAGGAGCTAAATTAAAAACAACATTTATTCTTTTGAGTGGAATGTTGAAATAATGAATTGTAAATAGTCAATTGTGAATTTGAATAAGGCAAAAATTGACATTAAAGATAATTGACTTGCGAAGCAAAATTCACTGCAAAGCAAATTGACTTTTTTACAAAGTAAAAAAACAAAAAATATGTTTGACCTAGATCGTTGGCAGGAAATATTCAGTTCGATTCGCAGTAATGTATTGCGGACGGTGCTTTCGGGCTTTACCGTCGCATTGGGACTGTTCATTTTTATTGTTCTTTTCGGAATTGGAAAAGGATTGCAGAATGCCTTTACTGAAGGATTTGCGAGAGATGCTCAAAACTTGATTACCATTGTGACCGGTAAAACTACCATTGCTTACAACGGTTTGCAGTCTGACCGACAGGTTACGATGAACAATGATGATTACGATTTTTTGGTTAATGCAGATAAAGAAAAGGTGGGTTATGCAAGTCCGAGATATACAGCCAGTCTTTTGGTAAAGTATGGAAAGGAGAGCGGAAATTATCAAATCAATGGTGCAGTGCCCGATGAGAAATTTATTGAAAACAGAAAGCTTTTGGACGGAAGATATCTTTCACCAAACGATTTGAAAAATAAACAACAGGTTGCTGTAATCGGTAGAATGGTACAGCGTGATTTAATAAAAAACGGAAATCCTGTTGGAAAAGATATTGATATCAACGGAACGATGTTCAAAGTAGTCGGGGTATTTTCGGATGATGGCGGTGACTGGGATGAAAGGCATATTTCTGTACCCATTTCTACATTGCAGCAGATGAAAAAAGGTTCAGATACAGTAAGTACAGCCTATATCGCTTATGACGAAAAATTAACACCCGATCAAGCTATAAAATACGGAGACGAACTAAAAGAGAAACTAAAATCCAGAAAAAGTGTATCGCCGGATGATGAAAATGGCGTCCGTGTCTGGAACAATGCCCAGAATATGAGTGATACTTTTGTTTTTATGGCAGTTTTAACGGCTATTGTGGGATTTATCGGTCTGGGAACTTTGCTGGCTGGAATTATCGGAATCAGCAACATCATGGTTTATATTGTAAAAGAAAGAACCAAAGAAATTGGCGTACGAAAAGCCATCGGAGCCAAACCGGGAAGTATTGTCGGATTGATCGTTCAGGAAAGTGTTGTGATTACTGTAGTTTCAGGTTTAGTAGGTGTAGGAATCGGAATTTTAACACTGCATCTGATTGGTGACAGTCTCGAAACGTACTTTATAAAAAATCCGAGTGTTGGAACTACGGAAATTATAATGGCATTTATAGCATTGGTTTTTTCAGGCTTAATCGCCGGATTTGTTCCTGCGTACAGAGCTTCGAAAATTAAACCGATCGAGGCGTTGAGAACGGAATAGTTGTATAGTGAATGGTGAGTGGTCAATTTTGCTTCGCAAGTGAATTTTTAAAGAATTAAATTCACAATTGACTCGAAGAAATTGACAATTCACATTGAAAATAATTGACATTAAAGATGAATATTTTATTTAGCAAAGATACATGGCAGGAAATTTATTATTCTCTCCGGAATAATAAGCTTCGTACCTTTCTCACCATGATTGGAGTGGGATGGGGAATGTTCCTATATGTAAGCCTTCTCGGCGCTGCAAAAGGAATGGAAAACGGTTTCGATAAGCTGTTTTCGGGTTTTGCTACCAATACCATTTTTCTATGGGCGCAAAACACTTCGATTCCTTACGATGGTTTTCCTAAAGGAAGAGAGATGGATTTACGTCTTTCGGATATCGAATTGTTGGAAAGAAAAGTTCCACAGGTTGATTATATTTCACCTCAAAACTCAAGAGGGAATTTTGGAAGTGCCGGTGAACAAATGTCCAGAAACGGGAAATATGCAACCTACACTTTAACGGGAGATTCACCAATTGGAAATAAAATTTCAGAGAAAAAACTGATTTTCGGACGATATCTCAATGATGCCGATATGTCGCAGAATAAAAATGTGGCAGTCATTGGTGAAGAGATTTACAAGAATTTTTTTGATGCTAAAAAGAAAGAAAATCCATTAGGGAAATCAATCAACGTAAAAGGTGTTTTCTTTAATGTGATTGGTGTTTTCAGGGTGAAAAGAGGCGGTCCGATGGAGAATGACCGTACGGTTTATATTCCGCTTTCTTCGTTTACAAGATTATTTAATAAGGCAGATAAAGTTGATGTTTTCTCTGTAGTAAGTAAACCTGATGCTGAAGTGAGTGATGTTGAAGTTAAAATTAAAGACGTTTTAAAAGCAAAAAATAAAGTTTCACCTGATGATACGAATGCTTTCGGAAGTTTTAATTTGGGTAAAGAATTTAAAAAGTTAACAGGTTTCTTAGATGGAATGCAGCTCCTTACCATTATTGTAGGAACTTTAACGATTCTTGCCGGAGTTATTGCTATTTCAAACATCCTTTTAATTACGGTAAAAGAAAGAACCAAAGAAATTGGAATCCGAAGAGCTTTAGGCGCTAAACCCTCTGAAGTGCGTAATCAGATTTTGCTGGAAAGTGTTGTGATTACGCTTTCATCCGGACTTTTAGGATTTATGTTCGGGATTATGTTGCTCATGGGATTAGATATGGCGACGCAGGGACAGGATGAATTTCCTTTCTATAATCCTACAGTTAACTACGGAAATGTTTTTAGTGCTATGATGATAATGGTGATTCTGGGGTTAATTATCGGGATGATTCCTGCGCAGAGAGCGGTGAAAATACGTCCGATTGAAGCATTAAGAACTGAATAAATGATGAAAAAAGTTTTTCTAATTCTCATTATTTTCTGCTTTGGTATTGCTGATGCACAGAAAAACGATTTCTTTATTTTTAAGGAAAGCGAAGTGTACAGTCTTTTCAATTTCATGGAGACTGCTGCTAAAAAGCAGGGTACTTCGTCGAATTACATGCAGTATATTGACTCTAAATTATCCGGGGATAAGGATTTTCAGAAACTGGCCAATGAGTTTAAGTCACTCGATTTTAATGAAGGAATTGTAAGACAGGATTATCCTAAAGGAAGAAATTACAGAAAAAGTTACCTGACATTATTGATTGTACAGTCATTAAAGTCAAAAGATTTAAGCGATTTTAATGAAAGAATTACCGGGCTTCTTCCCGTTAATGAGCAAGTGAAGATGCTGAATGTTTTAAAAAATGCTCAGCCTTACTTCAGAAAATATGTCTGGAATGACAACGAATTAAAGATAAAAAAGCAGATTACTGAACTTAAGAAATATAAAGATTTGAGTTCTCAGATGTTTGTCAAATTTAATAAGTTTTATAAATCTTCATGGGAGCAGGAAATTCCGTTTTATGTAACATTGTATCCTATTCCCGGGAAAAGTGGAAGTACAGTTTCAACACCGCATGGAAATGCTTTATGCATCGGAACTTTAACGGATGCGAATGACATTGAAGGAACTTTGAGTGTAACGATGCACGAAATGTGTCACATTCTTTATCAGGAACAAAGCCGTGAAGTTCAGCTTGAGCAGGAAAAATATTTTAATGAAAACCCTTCGCAATATTCAAAGCTTGCGTATTCTTATTTTAACGAAGCGGTTGCAACAGCTTTAGGAAACGGTTATGCATGGAAAATTTTGCAGAAAGGGCTTTTGGATAAAGGGGAATGGTATAATAACCCGACCATTAACCTTTTCGCCAAAGCAATTTATCCGATGACAGAGAAGTATCTTGATGAAAATAAATCTATTGATAAAAATTTTATAGATGAGGCCATAAAAAAGTTCAGCGAAACATTTCCTGATTCTATTTATGAGTACAATCAGAATTTTAATACGGTAAATATTTTCACAGACGATATCGACGGGAATTATATTTTCGATCAGTTCTTTGAATATTTTGATGCAAACAATGTTGGGGTAAGCAGCCCTATGAAAAATATTTCTCAGAGTCCGAAACTTTTAGCAGATACCTCATCTTTTATCATCATTTTAGATAAAGAGCAGAAAGAATATTTGGAAGAATTAAAAACGGTTTTTCCTGAAATTAAAAATGTCAATTATGATAAATCTACTCAGAATATTAGTTTTCTGGATGCAAAAGGCAGAATGATTGTTTTGCTTTTCATTAATAAAAAAGAAGATTTAAAAGCGGCGATGGAAAAGCTTTCGAAACATCAAAAAATAGATAAAAATAAACTCGTTCAATATTAAAATAAACTAGACATGTGAAATCATAAGTGAGATTACATATGACCATAAAAAAATAAAAAATTACATATGAAAAAGAAGTTCAGCTGGAAAAAAGCAATTTACATTATTCTCGGAATTATTTTTGTAGGCGTGCTTGTGATGGGAATCAGTTATCTGGTAAAATCAAACACAAAGCAGACTGAAGCATTCCTGACAAGAAAGCCGACCATTCAGAATATGGAAGATAAGGTAATGGCAACCGGAAAAATTGTTCCTAAGGAAGAAATCGAAATTAAACCCAATATTGCAGGAATTATCGATAAAATTCTGGTAGATGAAGGTGATAAAGTAGAAGCCGGACAATTAATTGCAACGGTAAGAATCGTTCCGAATATTGCTGAGGTAAATAATGCGACGCAAAATGTTCAGAATGCACAGCTTCAAATTAATAATGCGAAAGCAAACGTTTCGAATATGCAGACTCAATTTGCGATGTCTGAAAAATTATTCAAACAAGGTGTAATTTCAAAACAGGAATATTTAACGTCACAGCAACAATTATACACGCAGCAACAGGCTTTGAAAAATGCTAACCAACAATTGGTGACAGCACAAAAAACTTTGCAGATTGCGAAAACGGGAGCAATTCCTGAATTACAAGGTTTGGCAACGACTCAGATTCGTTCTAAAGCTTCAGGAACTGTTCTTGAAGTTCCGGTAAAAGTAGGAAGTCAGGTAATTGAGGCCAACTCTTTCAATGCAGGAACAACAATTTGTTCGATTGCAGATTTGAATTCATTGATTTTTCAGGGAGAAATTGATGAAGCTCAAGCCGGAAAATTGAAGCAGGGAATGGAAATGAAAATCGTTATTGGTGCTCTTCAGAATAAAACTTTTCCGGGTACGCTCACGATGATTGCACCAAAAGGAAAAGACGAAAACGGAACCATCAAATTCCCTGTAGAAGGTGATGTGAAAAACCCGAATAATGAATACATTAGAGCTGGATTTTCTGCGAATGGTGAAATTGTTTTAAAGTCAGAAAAAAATGCGTTGCTTTTGGACGAATCTTTAATTCAATACGAAAAGAAAAACGGAAAAGACGTTCCTTTTGTTGAGGTAAAACAGAAAGACGGAAAATTCAAAAAAGTAAATGTGAAACTGGGCGCAAGTGACGGAATCAATGTACAGATTCTTTCAGGAATTGATAAAAACGCTGAAGTGAAAGTATGGAACCCTTCTGATAAAGATAAAGAAGAGCTACAAGAAAAGGCGAAGAAATAACTTCGTCTCATAATAATTAAAAAGTCCCGAAATGTCGGGACTTTTTGTTTTATGTTTTAGGACACTCTCCCATAAAGTGTGTAAGTTAAAAAGTGAGGGCTTGGATTTTATAATCTGAGCCTTTCTTCAAAAATAAGCATAAATTGGTTGAGAACAATACCCCAATTCTGGATTGGCATCGACCATTTTTTTGTGGCTTCTTTCAAAGCAAGGTAAACAGATTTCAGCACAGCATCATCGGTAGGAAAAGACATTTTGTTTTTGGTGTATTTTCGGATTTTGCCGTTGAGATTCTCGATTAAATTGGTGGTGTAAATGATTTTACGGATTTCTAAAGGAAACTCAAAAAATACGGTTAATTCATCCCAATTATCCCTCCAGGATTTGATGGCGTAGGAATATTTGTCTTCCCATTTTTCTGCAAAATCCCTTAGAGCAGCTTCTGCTGCTTGTTTTGTTGGCGCGGTGTAAATATGCTTCATATCAGCAGAGAACTCTTTTCTGTCCTTCCAGACCACATATTTACAGGCATTTCTGATCTGGTGAACCACACAGATCTGGGTTTGAGATTCAGGAAAAACCGAACGGATCGTCTGGGTAAATCCGTTCAGATTATCTGTTGCCGTAATGAGGATATCTTCCACGCCACGAGCTTTGAGATCCGTTAAAACACTCATCCAGAAGCTCGAACTTTCATTCTTACCAAGCCACATTCCAAGAACTTCTTTTTTTCCTTCCCGATTTAATCCTACTGCCAAATAGATGGTTTTGTTAATGACCTTGGAGTTTTCACGAACCTTGAATACGATTCCGTCCATCCAGACAATTAAATACAAATCTTCTAAGGGACGGTTTTGCCAGCTCACCACTTCGGTGGCAACGGCATTGGTAATTCTGGAAATGGCAGAGGAAGATATTTCAAAATCGTATAATTCTTTAATCTGCTCTTCGATATCGCCCACACTCATACCTTTGGCGTAGAATGAGATAATAATATTCTCCAAACCTTCAATGATGTTATGCCTTTTTGGAACTAATACAGGTTCAAAACTACTTGCCCTGTCTCTAGGAACTTTGATTTCACTCTCTCCAAAAGAGGATTTTATTTTCTTGGTTCCATGTCCGTTGCGATAGTTCCCTTCTTTGGTTTTTTCATGTTTTTCATTGTCCAAATGAGCATCAAGTTCTGCTTCCAGCATATGCTCAACGGCACGTTTGTGCATATGTTTGAAGAAAGTGGTTAAATCTTCTCCATTTTTAAAGGACTTATAGAAATCCTTGTTGTTTAATAATTCTTCTTTGTCGATCATAACTATATAGGTTAAAAATAATAAAAAGTTATTTCCGAAAAATTTTTTGAGCTGTAAGGGGCTCAAAATTTTCCAGAATAACTTTTAACTTACACAGTTAGTGAGACACTACCTCATAAATTAAAAAGTCCCGAAATATCGGGGCTTTTTGTTTTATGTTTTAGATTTAATTAGCTCAAAAACTTTATTTCTTTATCCTTAAATTTATTTTTCGATACTATTTTATTCATGGTAACCAGCATTTTTTTACGGAGTTTAGCCAGTTTTCTGATGTTCTTATCTTCACTGTAATCAAAGATGCTGTCTTTGAAGCTGAAAGTATCACCATCTTTAAACTCAATATTGTTTTTCTTCATTTCTCCAAACAACATCAGATTGGTCATGCTTTCCAAAATATAATGTTCAGAGTTTTCTAAAGATTTTAAAGTGTTAAGTAATTGTTTTTTGTATTTTTTCTTTCCCATAATTCAGACAATTTTTTCTTTTAGATCAATGCAAATATAAATTTTTCAACAAGACTATAATTCATACTGTTCAAAATTTGTTCCTATTCTAATATTTAACTTTAAAAAATATTCGTTTCAATATTAAAGAAGATTCTTTAAATGCTCATGAAATCTAATAGGAGAATTCAATTATAAATTAATAAGCTGATTGATAATAAATAATCTTAGGAAATTCCGTATTTTTGGGCTTGAAATTTAAAATCTATAAGTAAATGGACATTATTTTTGACCTTATCGAAAAAGAAAGAGAAAGACAGTCTCACGGATTAGAGCTTATTGCTTCAGAAAATTTTGTTTCTGAAAATGTAATGAAAGCGATGGGAAGTGTATTGACCAATAAATATGCAGAAGGATACCCTGGGAAAAGATATTACGGAGGTTGTGAAGTAGTAGATGAGGTTGAAACGTTGGCGATCGAAAGAGCAAAACAGCTTTTCGGAGTTGATTATGTAAATGTTCAGCCACATTCTGGCTCTCAGGCGAATGCTGCAATTTATCTGGCAGTTTTAAAACCGGGAGATAAAATCATGGGAATGGATCTTTCAATGGGAGGTCACCTTACGCATGGTTCTGCAGTAAACTTTTCAGGAATCCAATACGATGTGGTTTCTTACGGAGTACAGCAGGAAACTGGTTTGATTGATTATGATCAAATGAGAGAAGTGGCTTTAAGAGAAAGACCAAAAATGTTGATCGCAGGTTTTTCTGCCTATTCAAGAGATTTGGATTATGCTAAATTCAGAGAAGTTGCAGACGAAATCGGTGCTACACTTTGGGCAGATATTGCACATCCTGCAGGTTTGGTGGCAAAAGGATTATTAAATTCTCCATTCGAGCATTGCCATGTTGTAACAACTACAACTCATAAGACGTTAAGAGGTCCAAGAGGTGGAATGATCATGATGGGGAAAGATTTTGAAAATACATACGGTCACAAAACTCCGAAAGGAGAAATCAAAATGATGAGCCAGGTTTTGGATGGTGCTGTTTTCCCGGGAATCCAGGGTGGACCGTTGGAACACGTGATTGCTGGTAAAGCTGTTGCATTTGGTGAAGCAATTGATGACCAATTCTTAACGTATGCAAAACAGGTGAAATCTAATGCCCAGGCTTTGGCAAAAGCAATGATCAGCAACGGATTTGATATTGTAAGTGGCGGAACAGACAATCACCTGATGTTGGTAGACCTTAGAAATAAAGGCGTTAACGGAAAAGAAACTGAGAAAGCTTTGGTAAAAGCCGATATTACTTGTAATAAAAATATGGTTCCGTTTGATGATAAATCTCCATTCACAACTTCGGGGATCAGATTAGGAACTGCGGCAATCACGACAAGAGGTCTTAAAGAAAATGATATGGAAACTATTGCAGAATTAATTTCTGAAGTAGTAGACAACATCAAAAATGAAGAAGTAATTGCTGATGTTAGAAAAAAAGTAAACGGTTTAATGGAAGGCAAGGCTTTATTCAATTACTAATAAATAATTGTTAGCTTTTCAATAAATAAAACAAAAGGAGGTGCAAATATTTTGCGCCTCCTTTTGCAAATTGTAATTTTGACTATCAACTATCAACTATCAACTATCAACTATCAACTTAAAAAATGAATTCCGATAAAAAACTGTTCACATTTGAAGAAATAAAACAGAAACTGGTCAACTATTGCGTGTATCAGGATCGCTGCCATGCAGAAGTAGAGCAAAAAATGCGGGAGTTTGTTTTGATCCCTGAAGCGAAAGAAGAAATTCTTTTGTATTTAATGAAAGAAAATTATCTGAATGAAGAGCGTTTTACCCGAAGCTACATTCGTGGAAAATTTTATATAAAAAATTGGGGAAAAACTAAAATAAAGATGCATTTAAAACAAAAAGGCATTACAGAAAAACTAATCTCTACCTGTTTTGATGAAATCGACGAAAAAGATTATTTAAACATAATAAATAAGATTTACGAAAATTATATAGGTAAATCGATAGGATTACAGAATTATCAAAAAAAATCAAAAACTATTAAATATCTTCTAAGTAGAGGCTTTGAATATGACTCTATTTTGCGAGTAATTGAAAATTAACATATATGTAATTTTAACATTCATTGGCATTATTTAAAAAAAGTTTAGATTTGTCAGGCGAAAAAATTATTTATATGAATTTAAAATTACAAAGTAAATCAAGGACGATATATGCGTTTTTGATGGCTCTCTTCTCGGTCTGGGGATGGGGGCAAAATCTAGTTTATAGCTTAGATTTGGCAAATCAGAGTTCTGCTTTTGGAACCGCAAACACTTATGGTTCAAAATCGGGAACGGTAAGTGGGGTAACTTGGTATGCAAATGCGGCATCTTGTCAATCAAGCAATATTGTTTGGTTAGGTACTAATAATGCTACAAACTACAATAGTTTGACAAAGCTTAATGCTGGCATCAACAACAGAGGTGCGGCAATTGCCTCAGCATTAGGTATTCAGACTACCGCGTCTGGTTATTATGCATTGGTGGGAGCAAATGCGATAAGCAATGTAGGTTCTATAAAAGTTAAAGCAAGTGCTACTGGTGGAACTGCCCCAGCAACACTTTGGTGTTTATATACAACGGATGGAGGTTCAACATATAATATTTTAGGTTCTGTATCTAGTCCGGGTGCAGTTGAGCAAAATTTTACACCAACTTCAGCGATTGCTAGTGCTCAATATGCATTTGTTTTTTATTCAACGAGTGCCGGGACGTATAGAGCGCCTTATTTTGAATTCTATGAGGGCGCAGTAACTCAAACTGCTAATCCTAGTATTGTTGCAACAGGAACCCCAAATGGTGTTGATACATATTGGAATACGGCAAGTATTAATTTGTCAAGTGCAAGTTCAGGAGCTTCAATTTATTACACAACAGATGGTACAACTCCTACTATCTCTTCTACACAATATACTGCTCCATTCCAAATAAATGCTACTTCAGAAATTAAAGCTATTGCAATAGCACCTCCACTGACTGTAAGTACTGTTACTACGAAACAAATTATAATTACAAATCCTGCAACTGCAACAATACCTTATAGTCAAGCATTTAATAATACTTTAGGAGATTGGATGAATTACAAAGAATCAGGAAGTGCTGGTTATATAGGATGGACAACGTCAGCCAATGGTGCAGAAAGTAACGGGTATCAATTAGGGACTGCTAAAGCTTGGTTGATTTCTCCGAAATTTACAGGTGTACAGACAAATTCGCTTTTATCTTTTAATTATGCATCTCAATATGAGGGTGATGATTTAAAAATAATGTATTCTACAAATTATGCTGGGTACGGAGATCCAGCTGCTGCAACTTGGGCTAATCTTACAACAATTGCAGAAGCTTCCGGAACAGCTG
Source organism: Chryseobacterium sp. RLHN22 (assembly GCF_051011795.1). Classification (NCBI taxonomy): domain Bacteria; kingdom Pseudomonadati; phylum Bacteroidota; class Flavobacteriia; order Flavobacteriales; family Weeksellaceae; genus Chryseobacterium; species Chryseobacterium sp. RLHN22. Next base: position 108,163 of record NZ_JBPCHW010000010.1, on the reverse strand, counting down.
TTTCTACGGGAAATTTAACGAATTTTGCAGTGCCAACATCTGGAAATGTACATATTGCATTTGTTTATGAAGATGCAAGTACAGGAGGTTGGGCTATGTGGAGAGTGAGCAATTTTTCTCTAAGTACACCAGTTCAGACAAATACAGTCTGGAATGGAACAGCATGGTCAAATGGTATTCCCTCTGCAACAATTGATGCGGTTATTTCCAGTAATTATGCTGGAAGTGGTTTTACTGCACAAAATATAACAATTGATCCAACGTATACACTTACCATCAATAGCGGACAAACAATTACGGCAGAAAATGTAATCAACAATGGTAGCATTATTGTAAACGATGGCGGGAATTTTATTCAGACTGTAGGCGGGGCATATACAGCCGGAACAGGGGCGTCATTTGTTGCAAACAGAAACAGTGCAAGTGTTGCGGATAAATATGTATTCTGGTCTTCTCCTGTTGCAGATCAAAATATTTTCAAAGCTTATACTGATGTTGTTGGCGGAACTGCTCCACAATATGTTATGACTTACAATACAGGAACAAATTATTATGATCAGGTAGCTAATGCGGATGCTAATTTTACATCAAATGCAGGTAAAGGGTATTCAGTAAAAGTACCTCAGCTAAATGCAGCTTTAGCTTTTGGAGGGATTTCAAAAGTTCCTAATAACGGATCGGTTGATGTTACTCTAAGTACTTCAGGTAACGGATTTAATTTAGTAGGAAATCCTTATCCTTCAAATATAAATCTTACAGATTTTTATACTGCGAACAGTACGGTGATTGAACCTACTCTATGGTTCTGGGACAATACTACCGGAAATGTAATAACACAGAACGGGAATACGGCTGTAAATATTGGTTATGCCACATTCAACGGGCCATCCGGTACTTGGACGGAAGCTCCGAATACAGCATCCGGCGCAGGATATAATAGTGCAGCACTTAACGCTATTGGGGCGTTTGCAAAGACGGGCCAGGGATTTATTGTGAAAGCAACGGCTGCGGGACCAGTTACATTTACCAATGCAATTCGTACATCTAATTCAGCTGTTACATTAAATAAAAATGTAAATACCAATTCAGGTAAGTTCTGGATTAAACTAACAACGTCTTACGGAAATACTGTTACCCAGGCAATCACGTACAGTCAGGGAGCTTCAGATGCTTATGATGTATATGACTCTAAAGCAATGGGTATGGGTTCTGATGCGTTCTACAGTTTAGCTGGATCTGAAAAATTAGTAATTCAGGGTAGGTCATCTTTCCATACTGATGATGTTGTTCAGCTAGGAAACAAACATTTTGAAAACGGAAACTTTACCATCTCTTTATCTCATAAAGAAGGCCTGTTTGTAAATGGTCAGGAGATTTATTTACATGATAAACAAACAGGAACTTATACAAACCTTCAGGCTGGAGCATATAGCTTCTCAGCTAATGCGGGAGATTTCACAAACAGATTTGAAATCGTGTATAAACTAAATGTATTATCTATCAACGAAACTGAAAAAGGGATTTTTGAAGTTTACAGAAATGGTGAAGATTTTGTGGTAAGAAATAATAAAAATATTCAGTCAGTTGAAATTTTTGATGCAGCAGGAAGAAAGATTCAGCAAATTACCTCAAATTCGAAATCAGTAACTGTAGAGGTGCCTGCTAAAGGTATGTATATCCTAAAAGCAATTTCTGAAGGTAAAGAATATACTCAAAAAATAATTAAATAAAAAAATGAAAAAGATAGTAATAATGTTTTTGCTGATGACTTTTAGTGTGGCTTTTGGTCAATCAGATAATCCGTATGTTTATGATGAACCGGAAGAAATGTCTACTTTGGCAGATGGTGACAATCCGGCTAGCCCGGGAGATCCGAAGCTGGCTCCTATTGATGATTATATTCCGGTTTTATTAATTGTTGCAATCGTATTTACTTTTGCTTACGCAAAGCGAAAAAATGCAGTAGCAGAATAATAGTCAAGAATCAAACTCTTTATAAGCTTCCGGAAATTCTTCCGGAAGCTTTTTTATAAATATATGTGGTAAATGTTTATTATTGATTAATTTGTATTTTTATTTGCGTTTTGTTGTATTTTTTAATAGTAATTCTGTGTTTTTGTTGATTTTAAAATGTTAAATTTTATTATGGGTAAAATATTGCTAATACAAATTTTTTTATAAAAATAATATGGTTATATTTGCCAAATAATTGTAACACCAAAATGTTGAATGAAAAAGCTGATTGATGCTTTCGCTTCCTTATATAATGGGGATAATATTGTGAAACTCACGGAGCTAAGATATGTGCCAAGATGGGCGGTTCTTTTGATTGATGTCTTTATTGTATTGCTGTCTATTTTTTTTTCCTATTATTTTTTAAAAAAATTACAAGTTCAGGTAAATTTTCCTGAATATACAACAGAAAAAAGGCTTTTATTGATTTTTGTAAACATTCTCTTCATGTTTGTTTTCAAAACCTATGCAGGTATTATCAGGCATTCTACTTTCTTTGATTTTTTTAAGATTGTATTATCATCAGGTAGTACATTGTTGTCTTTATTTATTATCAATTACATTGTAGAATCCATATTAGGCAAGTCAATATATTTATACCCAACTCTTTTCTTCTATTTTTTTATATCGGTTTCCATGATGTTTTTTTTTAGAATGGTTACCAAGCAATTTTTCAATCTATTAATTGATTTGAAAGGAACTTCTGTTAAGATTAGGGTGGCTGTTGTTGGGGTAGGAGATGCATCAGTGTCTTTAGCAAGAGCGATTTTACATAACCCCAATTATCCTTATAGACTAGCGGGCTTTCTTACTAAAAGATCAGATTCTAATAAAGCGGTTCTTTTAGGGCATAAAATTTATAATGCGGACCACTTTTTCAAAGACAAAAACTTAATAAATCAGTTTAATGCTGTATTGATTATTAAGGAGATCATGACAAAATCTGAGTTGGAAGAATGGATGACTCTTGCATTAGATAACGGTCTGAAAGTTTTAAAGGCTCCTACTCTGAGTAAGATGCGCGATTCTGATCTTGTAGGAGGAATCCGTCACTTGCAGATTGAAGATCTGTTAAACCGGAAACCTATAAAAATTGAAAATGAAGAAGTCAAAAAGAGACATTTTGAAAAAAATGTTTTAGTTACAGGCGGAGCAGGATCAATAGGAAGTGAGATTGTAAGACAGGTAGCACAGTTTAATCCCTCTCTTATTGTTGTTTTAGATCAGGCAGAATCTCCTTTGTATGAGTTGGAGCTGGAGTTGCTTGAGAAATTTCCGGAGCAGAACTTTAAATTTGTTTTAGCTGATATTTCTAATATTTACAGGCTGGAAAAGCTTTTTGAAATGTATCAGTTTTCTATGGTATATCACGCTGCGGCCTACAAGCATGTGCCGCTAATTGAAGAAAATCCCCATGAAGCTATATTTGTAAATGTTTTAGGGTCTAAAAATCTGGCCTTACTCTCTAAAAAATATAAAGTGAACCGTTTTGTAATGGTTTCGACAGATAAGGCTGTAAATCCTACAAATGTAATGGGGGCGTCTAAAAGAACAGCTGAGCTTTTTGTACAGTCATTACAGAATTCTGAAGGCAACACAACAAAATTTATTACAACACGTTTTGGGAATGTTTTAGGCTCAAACGGCTCAGTAATTCCTCATTTTAGAAAACAGATTGAAAAGGGAGGACCTGTAACCATTACCCATCCTGATATTATCAGGTATTTCATGACGATTCCCGAAGCTTGCGAACTGGTTCTTCAGGCGGGAACAATGGGACAAGGAGGAGAAATTTATGTTTTCGATATGGGAGAGCCGGTGAAAATTTTAGATTTAGCCAGAAGAATGATAAAATTATCAGGTTATATTCCTGATGAAGATATAAAAATTAAATTTATAGGTTTAAGGCCTGGTGAAAAATTATATGAAGAGTTGCTCAGCAACAATGCTACAACAATTCCCACACATCATGAAAAAATAATGATTTCTAAAGATCCTTCATTAGGATTTGATGAAATGGAAATTCTTTGCAGGCAGATTATTAAATCTGCAGTAAAAAGAGATAAATTACAAGTTGTAAAGCTTTTAAAAAATATTGTTCCTGAATTTATCAGTAACAACTCAGAATTTGAAATTTTAGATAAAAAAGAAGCTGCTCCTTTAGATATTGCTAACAAGGATTAGTCTGCTAATAAATTTATTTAATGTGATAGTGTATCAATTAACATTATAATAAGAAGCAAATTTTGTTTAAAAAATAATAATCCTATTTTTGTGAAAAATTTATCAGAAATGATTTTAAAAAAATATTTTATTTACGGTTTTTTTAGTTTGGCAATTTTTTCATGCACTCCAAGGCAGGAGATCAATTATATGAAAGATATTGAAAGTATAGCTTTGGACAACTCCATTAAAAACAGCCGTAGTACTTTACAGCCGGGGGATCAATTGATCATTACGGTAACGGCAAAAGATTTGGATGTAGTAAAGCCTTTTAATCAGACTTATTCTTCCAGCTCAACAATAACACAATATTCTAGTCCCAGCTCAAATAATCTTCCTCAGCAGGTTCCTGTTTCAGGACCTACATACAGGGTAGATACAGATTATAATATTGTTTTTCCACAAATCGGGAAAGTGAACGTTCAGGGCGAAAATGTTGAAAGTCTAGGAGTTAAGCTTGCCGGATTGATTAGTCAATATGTTAAAGATCCGGTTGTAGATGCCAAACTAATAAATTTCAGGGTTTCTGTTGTGGGTGAGGTTACAAGACCCGGTACTTATGTTGTGCCGGACGGTACGACCACGGTATTTGGAGCGCTGGGTTTGGCAGGTGATCTTACACCGTATGGAGTGAGAACGAATGTTCTGGTTTTACGAAATGTTGATGGAGTTATTACGCAGAATCGTATAGACCTTACGAGTGCACAGTTTATCAATTCTCCTTATTATTACTTAAAGCAGAACGATGTTATTTATGTACAGCCGAACGAAAACAGAGAAAAGCAGGCTAGAGTAGATCCGAATACCGGAATATATATATCGGTTGCTTCTGTAATTGCTTCTTTAACAATCGGAATTTTGGCTCTAATTAGGAATAATTAAAATCTTCAAGATAATCACAAATACAGTGGAGTACAATCAGACGCAGGGGGAGTTTCAAGAAGAAACTTTAAATATCAGGGAAATTATAAAGCCATATATTCATCGTTGGTACTGGTTTATTATTGGGTCAGCACTGGCTATGATTTTAGCTTGGTTTTATCTGAGGTATAGTGTTCCAATCTATAGTTCCGAATCAACATTACTTATTAAAGAAGTTAAAAAGTCAACATCCGGACAGCCTGAAATGTCAGTAATTTCTGAGTTGGGTGGGATTGGAGGTATGGGGACAAACTCCGTAGACAATGAAATTGAGATTTTAAAATCAAAAAAGCTGATGCTTTCCGTGGTAAGAGAAAAATCTCTGGAAACAAGTATCTATGCTAAAGGAAATATTAAAGAAAGTGAACTCTACAAAGACACCTCTCCATTTATTGTTAGAGTGATTAGCGAAAAAAAGAAGGCTAAATACCCAAGAAAAGATGTATTTGCCAGTATAAAAGGCAATACAATTACAATAGAATCTGAAGATTTTAAAAATAAAATACAGACCGAGTTCAATAAAGCTGTTACTATGCCTTTCGGGGTAATAATGTTTCAGAAAAATACAAAATATGCACCCTCTTCAGCCAATAAATCTGCTAAAGAGTTTAGGCTGCATTTTATGTCTGGAATGGATAGGGCAAGATACTATCTGAAAAAATTAAATGTAAGTCTGGTACAAAAAGAAGCCACTGTACTTAATATAAAAATCGCAGATCCTGTACCGGATAAAGCTGAAGATATTCTTAATACTTTGGCTGTTAACTACAACAAGGAAGCGAATCTTGATAAAAACTCTGAAGCCCAAAAGACGGCTTCGTTCATCGATGAAAGAATCAATTTGATTGGGGTTGAACTCGGAAATGTAGAATCACAAAAAGAAGACTTTAAACTTCGTAATAACATTGCAGATATCCAGACTGAGGCTGGTTTGTCTTTGGAAACGGCCATGAAGAATCGCCAAAGTCAGCTTGAAGTGGAGTCTCAGCTTGAACTGGTGAATGGTTTAATTTCTGATTTAAACAGACAGGGAAACTATCAGGTACTTCCTTTAAATGTTGGTCTGACGGATTCTAATCTTACTTCTGATATTGCAGCTTACAATCAATTGGTGATCGAGAGAAATCGTTTGCTAGAGAACTCTACGCCTGCGAATCCTGTGGTTCAGGATGTCAGTAAACAGGTCAACAGCATGAGAAGTGCCGTTCTTCAAAGCCTGCAAAAAAGCAGATCCGGTCTACAGATTTCTAAAAGTAATATTTTAGGCGAGCAAAATAGATTAGCTGGAAGGATTTCAAAAATTCCTGTACAGGAAAAAATGTTTCGTAGCATAGAAAGGCAGCAAAATATTAAAGAACAGCTATATTTACTATTACTTCAAAAAAGGGAGGAAGCCGCTATTTCGTTAGCTATCGCTGCACCAAAAGCTAGGATTGTAGATGATGCTTTAACTAATCCTGTTCCGGTATCACCTAAAAAGATGATAATATATCTGGGAGCACTTATAATAGGTTTACTTGTTCCTTTTGGAATTATTTACTTATTGGAGCTGTTTAATAATAAAATATACTCGAAAAATGATTTAGCGAGCCTGAGTTCAGAAGCTGTAGTGGTGGGTGAGCTGCCTTCATTAGAAAAAGGTGATCCCGAAATTGTACAGCTGAATGATCTTTCCCCTTTAGCAGAAGCGTTCAGGATTCTGATTACCAATATCAACTTTATGTTGCCTAAAAATAAAAAAGGTAATGTAATTTTTGTAACGTCTACAGTGAAGGGCGAAGGTAAAACTTTTACATCGGTAAATTTAGCTTTAACGTTGGCAACACCTCGTAAAAAAGTAATTATTATCGGTTCAGATATCAGGAATCCTCAATTGCAGAGATATAACGAAAGCAGAAAAGGTTTAATAGGTTTATCGGAATTTATGTATGATGATCAGATGCAGCCTTCAGAAATTATTCATCCGACTTCATTTAATCCTTATTGCGATGTGATTTATTCGGGTGCGATTACTCCAAACCCAACTGAGTTATTATCCAACGGAAGATACCAGGAACTTGTCGAAACCCTCAAACCACTATACGATTATATTGTATTAGATACTGCTCCGCTAATGCTGGTGACCGATTCTTTCCTGATTGCTGACACTGCTGACGTTACGTTATATGTAAGTCGTTCAGGTTATACAGAAAAAGAATTGATTGGCTTTATCAACAAACAGATTACAGATAAAAAGATCAAAAACGTAGGGCTGGTTTTGAATGATGTAAGTAAAATGAATAGTGGCTATGGATATGGCTACAAATATGGCTACGGATATTCGGCCGAATCTAATAAACCATGGTGGAAAAAGATAGTTGGAAAATAATATTAAATAATTTTTCATTGGTCATCGAATTTACAATTGAGTAATCAATATGAATAACCAGAAAAAAATTGCAATAATAGGATTAGGCTATGTGGGGTTACCCTTAGCCAGGCTTTTTGCAACAAAATATCCCGTTGTAGGTTTTGATATTAACAGTAGCAGGGTAGCGGATCTTAATAAAGGGATAGATTCTACCCTTGAGGTTAGTAATAAAGCTCTTCAATTGGTCATGTCAGGCAAAAATCCCTTATTGAATGAAAATCAGAACGGATTGTTTTGTTCTGATAATATCGCTGATATTGAAAATGCAAATATTTACATCATCACAGTACCAACACCGGTTGACAAACATAATCGACCTGATTTATCGCCTTTGTATAAATCAAGCGAAACGGTAGCCAAAGTGCTGAAGCAGAATGATATTGTTATTTATGAATCAACAGTGTATCCGGGAGTGACGGAGGAAGAATGCATCCCAGTGCTTGAAAAATTTTCAGGACTGAAATTTAATGTTGATTTTTTTGTGGGATATTCACCGGAGCGGATCAATCCCGGAGATAAAGAACATACTGTAGATAAAATATTAAAGGTGACTTCCGGATCTACACCCGAAATCGGAAGAGTAGTTGACGATTTATACAAATCTGTAATTACTGCAGGAACACATTTGGCACCAACAATAAAAGTAGCAGAGGCTTCTAAGGTTATTGAGAATTCACAAAGAGATATCAACATCGCTTTCATGAATGAGCTTGCCAAAATTTTTTCTTTGATGGATATTGATACGCATGATGTATTGGAAGCTGCCGGTACAAAATGGAATTTTTTAAAATTCAAGCCGGGTTTGGTCGGAGGACATTGTATAGGAGTAGATCCATTTTATCTGGCTCAGAAAGCTCAGGAAATAGGCTATTACTCTGAGCTGATCTTAGCGGCAAGAAGACTAAACGATTCTATGGGAGCTTTTGTAGCTTCACAGGTCGTTAAATTAATGATAAAAAACGACATTAAAGTAAAAGGGTCTAAAATTTTGAACCTTGGAATTACCTTTAAAGAAAACTGTACAGATATAAGAAATTCTAAAGCGATTGATGTCATTACCAATTTACAGGAGTATGGGGCAGAAGTGATAACTTTTGATCCGTGGGCAAATTCTTCTGAAGTGCAGGCGGAATATGGCATTGATTGTTATTCTGAACTAAAAGCATTATCTTCAAACCATACCGATGATGTTCAGCGATACGATGCTGTAATTCTTACTGTAGCACATGATGAATTTCTCGGTCTGGATTTACATCAGCTAATAAAAGATAAAGGAGTCATTTATGATGTGAAAGGAGCCTTGGAAAAAAATAGGGTAAGCAAAAGATTATAAATATTCTAAAAGTCCAATGCTATTTGTATTAAATAAATTGTTAATAAAATAATTTGAGAATAAATAAAATAGTATTTAAAGAGTACTCAATTTAAATGATTTCAATACTTAAAAAATTATTAAATGTAAGTGATCAAATGTTAATGACATTATGGTCATTTGTTTTAACTATATTATTAAGTCATTTTTTCGAGAAAGAAGATTTCTTTTTGTATAATATTTATTTTATTATTCAAAGTATTGCAATATTACTCATAAACTCGTCAATAGGTCAATTGTTTTTGTTAGATGGCAAAAAATACACTCCTAAGTCTATCATAAAATGGATTTTACTTTTTTCGCTGCTTACATTCGGTATCGTATTCGGAGCTATACAGCTTGATATGATAAAAATGGTAACTTCACTGTGGAATATATTTTTAATAACGTATTGTATAACAATGTTCTGCTGTTTTGAATTAACAAGACGATATTTCTATTCAGAAAATTTATTTAAAAATTCCTTAGTTTATACTCTTATTTTAGTTGTATCTAATCTGCTGATATGTATCATATTATATTTTTTAAATAGGTTAAATATCACAAGCTTGTTGTTTTTTATAGGAATAGTTTATTCTTTAGTAAATATTATTGTTTTATTGTCTTTCAGGAAGATTTCTAATAAAGATAAAGTTAGTCTCAAAATAAATGAAATCGTAGAATTCAATAAGTGGTTGTTACCTGGAGCAGTTGCATACATAATAACATCACAACTTTTTATCATATATATGAATAATATAGATAATAAATCTGATGTGATCAATCTTCGATTGTTAGAAACCGTGTTTGGAGTTGTTTTGGTATTTGTTGCCGCATTTGAGAATTATTTTATAGCAACAATCAAAGATTTAAACTTAAAAAGTATTATTAAAAAATTATCGAGAATCTGGTTATTGTTTATAATCGTGATGACTGGTTTATCATTCTTTGTAAATGATATTTTTAGTTTATTGTTTAATAACAATTCTAATTTTTCAATATACTTAATTTTATTAGTACTAACTTTTTATATTTTATCGGTAATATCTAGAATACTGGTAGTATATTTAAGATTGAATAAATTTAATAATATTATATTTTTTGCCAATACTATAAATTCATTATTCGTAATTTTTATAATTGTAAAAAAAATAGATTTAGATCTTCAATTGCTTTTTATTTTAAAAATAATTTTTATAGTAATCAGCATGATATTATATATAATCCCAAATTTATTCAGATGGCAAAAAAAATAGTCATAACACATGCATTTGGTCCTGATAACAGAGGTGATCACGAATTATTAGAAAAGCTGATTAAAATCATTTATAAGAAATATGGTAATGAAACCCAGATTTCCATTTTTTCATCTTTTCCTGAGAAATCAGAAGAGGTATTTGATAATCCCAAAATAAAATTTTACAAATCCTTCATATCGTTGGCTGGTAAAGAGAAAAGTATATTAAACTTAATCAAATTATTTCTTTTAGCTATAGGGTTGCTTGTTTATTATTTTTTAGGAATTAAGTGGTTCATACCCAAAAACACTAAGCTAAAGCTTGCTACTATTAATAATGCAGATTTTATATTCTACTGCCCTGGAGGATATCTTTACAGTAACAAGCAGAGCTACTATGCAAATATTTTCAACGGATTTTTGCTCAGAAAATCAAAGGCTATTATTTATTTTTCTCCTATGAGTATTGGGCCATTTTACTCGGATTTTGATAAAAGTCTTACAAAAAAATTGATTAGAAATAAAGATATAGTATTTGCCAGAGAATCTTATACATATAATTTGTGTAAAGATTTAGAAATTAAAAACATTTATTTAACGACTGATTTAGCCTGGTATGAGTCAAAATATGAAAAATTCAATCAGGATTTAAAATGGGAAAACAAATTTGTAATTACGATTATTGACTGGGATTATAATGATTTGGGAAATCAGGAGTTTTATAAAAAAAGATATATTTCTGAAATCATACAATGTTGTACACGGCTATTTAAAATCAGCGGTCAGAAAGTAGTGCTTTATAATCAGGTAGGTACAGGTAAAGGAGAAACAAATGATGAGAAACTTATAAAAAGAATCTTAAATGAAATACCTGAATATGTATCTTTTGATTATGAAGAATTAGTTCCTGAAGTTTTAAAAAGCCGCTTACATTACTGTAATGGCCTAATTGCGAGTAGATTTCATTCTGCATTATTTGCAATTCAGGCAGAGTGTCCATTTATAGCTTTGTCATATCAGCCTAAAGCTGAATATATATTGAAAGATCTAAACCTTGCCGAATTCTCCAGAAAAATTTCTGAATTTGATGGTGTAAATACAGCAAATAAACTCATAGAAATATCGAATAATAAAAATGAATACGTAAAAAAAATTGAAAAAGCTAAAGAATATTGTGCAATATCTATTGAGAAAAATTTTATTAATAAACTATGATATTGTTAATAATATTTTTGTTAATCTTAAGCGTATGTCTTTTAAGCTTTTTTAACTATAAAATCTCAAAAGTCTTACTCTTTCCAGTTTTAGTTGGGCTGACATTTATCCTGTTTTTTAAATATGGACAGGGTGTTGATTATTTTAATTATCTATATGCAATTAAAGATTCCGCAAATAGCATAGACAATTTCCTTTCTGGATTTGGTTATATAAATAGATTTGAAATTGGTTTTTCAGTTATAAACTATATTCTACTTTACTATATTAATTTAAATGTATCCGAAATAATTTCAGTTTATTCAGTTATAATTTTTGTTTTATTTATATTATCAATCAACAAGTATTCTAAAAATGTAGCTATAAGTTTTATTTTTTTCTTTTCATTTTATTTTTTCATCTATAACTTTAGTGCAATAAGACAAGGATTGGCTTTATCTATTTTGATGTATTTTGTTTTTCCTTATTTTATAAAGAAAAGCTATATAAAATTCATTATAGGCATTTTATTATTGTCTACGATACACACTAGTTCTTTAATTTTAATATCATTGTTATTCCTTCATAAAATTAATTTAAATAATAATAATATAGGTAAATACGTTATTATATGTATTCCATTAGGAATTTTTGTTATTCCTCTAATTATAACATATATGGGGAATTTTATAGCTGGTGTCAATTCTTATGTTACTAATTATCAAATTGATTTTGTGAGTTTAGGCGTCAGATTGATTATGTTCTTAATCATCTACTTTTTTTCCTTATCTAACAAAAGATTTCTTGGAGAAAATGATAATATTTTAATTAAAATATATTACATCAGTTTTCTAATGTATATATTGTTATTAACTAATTCTTTAATTTCTTCAAGGCTCACAATATATTTCAGAGTTTTCGAATTTATAGTACTAAGCAATCTTATTGTTTTAAGTGTTAAAAGAAAACAAAAAACTATTATAGTTAGTATATTTTTGATCATAAGTTTAAATACTATTATGTATTTTAAGTCAGTAAATACTGAAATTACTCTTGGAGAATATAAGAACGTTAATGTTTTTAATTTTCCGATAATTTTGGATGAAAGTGAAATATATCAATATAGAGATTCTAATATTGATTTAGAAAATTTATAAAAATTGTTAATGAAAATATTAATAGATAATTCAAATTTAAATGTTGGCGGAGGTATACAGGTAGCAACATCTTTTCTTGAAGATTTGAAAACTTTGGATTTACAAAATCAGTTAGATGGTTTTTCTGATATATATGTAATACAATCTGCAAATAGCTCTAAACAGATCCAGAAAAACACTTTTGGTAAAAAATTTAAATTCTATGATCTTTATACCGATAGTGAAAAGTCTATATATAAAAGACGTAAAATTGTTAAAAATATTGAAGATGAAGTAAAACCGGAAATTATTTTTACAGTTTTCGGCCCATCATATCATCGAAGTGCCGTCCCAAAAATTGTTGGCTTTGCTATTCCACATCTCATATATACTGATTCTCCTTATTTTGATTCATTAAGTCTATTGAGCAGGATAAAAACATATTTTACATATACAATTAAGAACTATTGCTTTCTTAAAAATTCAAACGTTTTAATATTTGAGTCAGAAAAAGCAAATCAGATTTATACTTCTAAAAATAAAATAAAAAGTTATACCGTAAATAATACATTAAATTCTGTTTTTGAAAATAGAGAAATTTGGGAAAATATAAACATAAAAAAATCTAATTTTGATATCTTATGTTTGTCCGCAAATTACCCACATAAAAATTTGAAGGTTATTCCACAAATAATTGATTATATACTTGAAACAAATAAATTGACTGATTTTAAGTTTCATATCTCCGGAGTAAAAGAAAGCTTCGGTTTTTCTGAAAAGCATAATAAGTTTATAAATTATCTGGGACATGTGAAGCTGGAAATGCTACCGTCATTATATTCGCATATGGACTGTTTGTTTATGCCTACCTTGTTGGAAGTATTTTCTACAACCTATTTGGAAGCAATGTTTATGAAGGTACCTATTTTAAGTTCAGATATGGAATTTGCGAGAGATATTTGCGGAAATGCAGCAATCTTTTGTAACCCAACTGATGTTGAGGAGTATGCTAAAAATATACTAATTTTATATAACGATCCTACGCTTAGGAAAAATTTAATTCAAAAGGGAGAACAGAATTTGAAAAGATTTGGCAATAGTTTACAAAGAACAAAACAATACATTGAAATAATAAAAAATACAAAAAATGCAAATAAAGGATAAAGTTCTTCTAATTACCGGTGGTACCGGTTCATTCGGAACAGCTGTTCTAAACAGATTCCTGCAAACCGACCATTTCAAAGAGATCCGTATTTTTTCCCGTGATGAGAAAAAGCAGGATGACATGAGAAACCTTTATAAAAATGATAAAATTAAATATTATATCGGTGATGTAAGAGATTTCTCAAGCGTAGAACCGGCTACAAGAGGAGTTGATTACATCTTTCATGCAGCAGCTCTTAAACAAGTCCCATCTTGCGAATTTTTCCCGATGCAGGCTGTAAAAACGAATGTGGAAGGAACACAGAATGTCATCCGTGCTGCAGCTGCCAATAAGGTACAGAAAGTAATTTGTTTATCTACCGACAAAGCGGCATATCCGATCAATGCAATGGGGATTTCTAAAGCCATGATGGAAAAAGTTGCGGTTGCTGAAGCCAGAAACCTTACAGATACGGTAGTTTGCCTTACCCGTTACGGAAACGTAATGGCTTCAAGAGGTTCGGTAATTCCTTTGTTTTTAAATCAAATTCAGAAAGGAGAGCCTATCACGATTACAGATCCGAATATGTCACGTTTTTTCATGTCATTGGAAGATGCGGTAGATTTGGTATTATTTGCCTTCGAAAACGGAAACCCCGGAGATTTATTTGTGAATAAAGCACCTGCAGGAAGTATTGGTGATTTAGCCCAAGCTCTTATTGAGTTGACAGGCAAAGAAGTTCCTGTAAAAGTAATTGGAACCCGTCATGGAGAGAAATTATATGAAACTTTATGTACGCGTGAAGAAATGGCGAAAGCAGAAGATATGGGAAATTTTTATCGTGTTCCGGCAGATAATCGTGATCTCAATTATGCACAATATTTTTCGGAAGGTGAGGAAGAAGTTGCACATATCGAAGATTATCATTCTCACAATACTGAGCAGCAAGGTGTGGAAGGTCTGAAAAGACTGATTTCTACTTTACCATTGATCCGAAAAGAAGTTTTTGGTGAAAATGTAATGCAATATCCATATTAGATTCAAATATAAAGATCCCGGGATAATGCTTTTAGAAGGTGAAAAACATCAGGACGAAAGAGGAATTATTACATTTAATAATGATTTTGATGCCTCAGCAATAAAACGAATTTATACGATCGAAAACCATTCTACAGAATTTATTCGCGGTTGGCAAGGTCATAAAATCGAGCAGAGATGGTTTGCCTGTATGAAAGGAAGCTTTGAAGTTTCTGTAATTGAGGTAGATGATTTTGCACAGCCTTCTAAAGATTTAACAATGCAGAAATATCTTTTAAAAGAAGATACATTAACTTACCTGCGTATTCCTGCAGGATGCATTACTGCAATTCAATCTAAAACGGAAGACAGCAAGCTGCTGGTTTTAGCAGATTATGGATTGGGAGAAATTAATGATGAATACAGATTTGATTTAAATTATTTTAATGAAAATCTATAAAAGGTAAAACAAAATACATGAAAAAAATCGGAATTACCGGTCAGAATGGTTTTGTCGGAAGACATTTATACAATACTTTAGGGCTCTTTCCTGAAGATTTTCAAAGAATCGATTTTCAGAAAGAATTTTTTGAAGACGAGCAGAAATTAGATCAGTTTGTTGCACAGTGTGATGTTATTGTACATCTTGCAGCAATGAATCGTCACGAAAGTGAGCTGTTTATCTATGAAACCAATGTAGGTTTAGCTCAGAAATTAGTTGATTCTTTAAGCAGAACAGGCTCAAAAGCCCATGTAATGATTTCCTCTTCCACTCAGGAAGAAAGAGATAATCTCTATGGAAGGTCAAAAAAAGAAGGAAGACAAGCTTTGTCAGACTGGGCAAGTGAAAATGGAGGAAAAATTACAGGGTTAATTATTCCTAATGTTTTTGGAGCGTTTGGAAAACCTTTTTATAACTCGTTTATCGCAACTTTTTGTTATCAGTTAACGCACGGTGAAACACCAACGGTTGCTAATGATGGTGAAGTTAAATTAATTTACGTTCAGGAATTGGTTGAAATTATCATCAACGAAATCAAAGAAGGCAACAGCAAAGGAGAATATTTTGTTGAACCTACCGCCGCTAAAAAAGTTTCTGAAGTCTTATCATTATTAAATGATTATAAAACGAAATATTTTGACGGCGGAGAAATTCCGGTAATTAATGATTCATTCGAACATAATTTATTTAATACCTATCGTTCTTATATTGATTATAAAAACCATTATCCGGTAAAGTTCACGCAACATACAGATCCTCGCGGAGCTTTTGTAGAAGTAATCCGTTTGGGAATTGGTGGGCAATGTTCATTTTCAACAACGGTTCCGGGAATTACCAGAGGAAATCATTTTCATACCAGAAAAATTGAAAGATTTGCAGTGATCAAAGGAAAAGCTCTTATTCAACTTAGAAAAATTGATTCTGATGAGGTTCTGGATTTTTATCTGGATGGAAACGAACCTGCTTATGTTGATATGCCGATTTGGTACACCCATAATATCAAAAATATCGGGGAAGAAGAATTGTACACCATTTTTTGGATTAACGAAGCATTCAATCCGGAAAATGCAGATACTTATTTTGTAGAAGTTTAAATATTTAAATCAAAAGCTAAAGGTTTAGATTTATTTCTAAGACCAAAAGCAAAAAAACTATATGAAAAAATTAAAAGTGATGACGGTCGTAGGAACAAGACCGGAAATTATAAGATTATCCAGAGTATTAGACGCTTTGGATGCTTCTGAAGCAGTAGAGCATATCATCGTTCATACAGGACAAAACTATGATTACGAATTAAATCAGATCTTCTTTGAGGATTTGGGACTTCGTAAACCTGATTATTTCCTTGAAGCGGCCGGAAAAACCGCAACGGAAACAGTAGGAAATATTTTAATTAAAATAGATCCGCTTTTGGAAGAGTTAAAACCTGATGCATTTTTGGTTTTAGGTGATACCAACTCTTGCCTGTGTGCAATTCCTGCAAAGAAAAGACATATCCCGATTTTCCATATGGAAGCAGGAAACAGATGTTTCGACCAGCGAGTTCCGGAAGAGACCAATCGTAAAATTGTAGACCATACTTCGGATATTAATCTTACCTATTCAGATATTGCAAGAGAATACCTTTTGAGAGAAGGCCTTCCTGCGGACAGAATCATCAAAACAGGTTCGCCGATGTTTGAGGTTCTGAATCATTATTTACCTCAGATTGAAGCTTCAAATGTTTTGGAAAAATTACATTTAGAAGAAGGAAAATTCTTTGTAATATCATCCCACAGAGAAGAAAACATCAACTCTGAGAAAAACTTCAGAGGATTAATGGCTTCTTTAAATACCATTGCTGAAAAATATCAATATCCGATTATTGTTTCGACCCATCCGCGTACAAAAAACATGATCGACAAGATGCAGATCGAGATGCGCCCTGAAATTCAATTTTTAAAGCCGCTTGGTTTCCACGATTATAATGCCTTGCAAAAGAGAGCGTATGCAGTATTATCAGATTCGGGAACAATTTCAGAAGAATCTTCAATATTGAACTTCAGGGCATTGAATATTCGCCAGGCTCACGAAAGACCGGAAGCAATGGAAGAAGCAAGTGTAATGATGGTGGGACTTTCACCGGAACGTATCTTACAGGGATTAGCTCAGGTTTTGCAACAAAAAGTAGGAGCAGAAAGAAATTTCAGACCGGTTTCTGATTATTCGATGCCAAATGTTTCAGAAAAAGTGGTGAGAATCATTATTTCTTATACCGATTACATTAAAAGAACTGTCTGGTCGGAAGAAATTTAAAGAAGCAAATCACAATGTGATTACAAAAGACTTTTAAAACAATCTAAATTTTGATATGAATATACTTTTTATAACTTTAGTAAAGATAGGATCTATTGCAGAAAGGGGAATTTATCCTGATTTGCTGAGAAAGTTTGTAAAAGAAGGGCATAATGTAACTATTGTAACCCCAATTGAAAGAAGGTACAATGAAAGCACGAAATTGTATCAGGATAACGGAGCTACAATTTTACGTGTCAAAACTTTTAATGTATTAAAAACAAATATCATTGAAAAAGGGATTGGTACTCTTGCAATAGAATATCAATATTTAAGCGCAATTAAGAAATATCTTAAAAACACAAAATTTGATCTTGTACTTTATTCTACTCCGCCCATTACTTTTGTAAAAGTTATTAAATTTGTTAAAAATAGGGATAGCGCATTCAGTTATCTTCTTTTAAAAGACATTTTCCCTCAAAATGCGGTGGATATGAAAATGCTGAAAAAAGATGGGGTTCTGCATAAGATGTTTTTAAAAAAAGAAAAGAAACTCTACGAAATATCTGATGCGATAGGCTGTATGTCTCAAGCGAATGTTGACTATGTATTAACGCATAACCCTGAAATTGATCGCAATAAGGTAGAAATTAATCCCAATTCTATTGAACCTGTTGAATTTTCTTATTCACAAGATGAAACAGAGAACATCAGGCAGAAATTTAATCTTCCACTAAATAAAAAAATATTTGTTTATGGAGGTAATTTGGGACGACCGCAAGGAATAGGTTTTTTATTGGAAACAATAGAAAATTGTAAAAACGAAAACGTGCATTTTCTGGTAGTTGGAGATGGAACGGAATTTAACAATACACAAACATGGTTTAACTTAAAAAAGCCTGAAAATGCTACACTGTTAAGAGGGTTAAAAAAGAGTGATTATGACACACTTCTGGGCTCGTGTGATGTAGGGTTGGTTTTTTTAGATAAAAATTTTCTGATACCTAATTTTCCTGCAAGAACATTATCTTATCTTGAAATGAAAATGCCAATTATAACAGCTACAGATCCCAATACTGATGTAGGTGATATAGTGGAAAAAGCCAATTGCGGTAGAAAAGTTATTTCTGGTGATTTAAACTTCATGCTTAGTACGATTGACAATATTTTGAAAGAAGATTTAAATGTTTTAGGAGAAAATTCATTAAAATTATTATATGACTCTTATTTAGTAGATCGATCATACAATACCATTATCAATAGGATCAACAAATATGTATAAAAATTTTTTTAAAAGGTTTTTCGATTTTATTATTGCATTTACGGCTTTTGTTTTTTTAAGTCCTGTTTTTATAGTGGTTGCAGTCATTCTATTAATTGGTAATAAAAGTAATCCCTTTTTCTTTCAAAACCGTCCCGGAAAACATGAACGTTTATTCAAAGTGATAAAGTTTAAAACGATGAATGATGCTAAGGACGTAAATGGAAACCTATTACCTGATGCACACCGTTTAACAAAAGTCGGAAGCTTCATTAGAAAAACCTCTTTGGATGAAATTCCTCAGCTATTAAATGTAATAAAAGGAGATATGAGCTTAATCGGACCACGGCCTTTATTAGTAAAATATTTACCGTATTATACGGATCAGGAAAGAATCAGGCATTCCGTAAGGCCGGGAATTACAGGATGGGCACAAATTAATGGGAGAAATACTGTAAAATGGGACGACAGATTAGCCTTTGATGTTGAATATGTGAACAATCTGAGTTTTAGCTTTGATCTTAAAATTATTTATAAAACCATTTTAAAGGTTATCAAATCTGAAAATATAGTAGTAGATCCCGAATCTATAATGAAAAATTTAGACGATGAACGAAGAAAACCTTAATATAAGATTAGCATCCGTTGAAGATATTGCCAAAATAGTGTCATTAGTAAGAACTTCTTTTAATGATCTTTATTTGACAGCATCAATATACAAGTGCTTCGGAATAGAAAAATTTATTTGTAATGAAATTGAAAACGAATATTCTCCTTATAAATACTTTATTGCAGAAATAGACAATTATATTGTTGGTTTTGTAGAATTCAAAATGTTCTACGATTCATCTGTTGCTTTTCTTAATATGATTGCAACAGATAATACATTTAAAGGAAAAGGTGTTGCAGGTAAATTCTTTAAGTATACTAAGGAACACTTTTTTGATTTAGGATTTAAAAATATTCAGCTTGATGTCTTTAGTTCAAATACTGTAGCACTAAATTGGTATACTTCAATGGGGTTTGAGCAGGAAGAAACTAAAAATTTCTATAAATATTCTAAAACAGATTTGCTGAACGAACAATTTGGAGAAGGTCTAGTGATAACAAATTATTCTAATTTCAAATGTTTATATGATCATTTTGGCTTTTCTTTCTTACAGCTTATATTCAATAAGCAAAATCTGAATATCGGGATAATAAACGATAATGCGATTCTTAGGGACATTCTTTCGGACTCAGAATGTTATGCAAGTATATATACAGTTTTAAAACAGAAAAATATAAATAGCCTCTATTATATTGGTAAAGACGACATTCGCCTACATGATGTGTTTACCAAAATTGATGAGATAAATAGAATGAAACTTATTTTTTAATATGGGAATAACTAAAATTGCTGAAAATAAAAAAAATGCCCAAAGAACATGGCAATACACCAACTCGGCGAGAGAAGCATGGAGTAATATCATTGAAGAATACAAAAAACTATATCCCAATGCAAAGGTTTTATTACCGTCCTATATTGGCTGGTCTGCAAATGAGGGAAGCGGAATCTTCGATTCTGTAAAAAATGCCGGTGTTGATTTTGAATTTTATAGTTTAGATAAATATCTGAATATAGACATTTCAGATTTAAAGGATAAGGTGAATAGCAATGAGAACTGTCTTGTACTTTTAGTTCATTATTTTGGTTTTACTGACAATAAATATGCTGAGATTGTTCAATGGCTTGACCAAGAAAAAATTTGTTATATCGAAGATTGTGCACATGCATGGTTAACAGATTTAGTTGGAGGAAAATGTGGAAGAAACGGAAAATATGCATTCTATTCGTTACACAAAATTCTGCCGTTATCAAAAGGAGGCTTATTGGTTTCAAACCAAACAGAAGAAACTGTTGAAAGCCTGAATCCATTTGTATCACTCAATTATGATTTGCTTACGATTTACAATAAAAGAAGAGATAACTATCAATACTTAGCAAAAAAAATAGAAGATTTTGATAATATTGAAATTCTGTATAAAGAACTGAAGGATGGGATTTGTCCCCAGACTTTACCGGTTATTTTAAACGGAATAGACAGAGACGCATTGTATCATAAAATGAATGAGCTGGGTTTTGGTATGGTAAGTCTTTATCACACGATGATTCAGGAATTACACAACTATAATGCTGAAGCTTGTTCGGTTACTCACAAAAAAATTATTAATTTTCCAATTCATCAAGATGTTAATCATAATGATCTGGATGATTTGATTGAAAACCTAAAAAAAGTTTTAAATGTTTGATGTTTTATATTTAAATAAACAACAGGATTTAGAGACGTATAAAAATATTATAAGTACATCTTTCTCCGATAGTGCTTACAATACCGTTGAGTATTTTGATGTTTTTTGTGGTGGTATCGATGGTCTTGTATGTCTTGTATTTAAAAAAGACAAGAAAACAATTATTCTTCCCGGATATATTAAAAATATTAATATTCATGATGAAGATACTGGTTTTAAAGATTTTTCTACACCTTACGGTTATACAGGAAGTTATTACTCTACTTCTGTTAATGTAAGTGATTTAGAAGAATTTTGGAATAATGTTAAAAACTGGCTATCTGATAATAACATCGTTTCGGCATTCGTTAGATTTAATTTGTTCTATAATTATATTGGTTTTAACGGGCAGATTCATAACACTATGCTGAATATAAAAGGAGAAATTATTGATAAAGAAACACAATGGAATAATTTCGAGCATAAAGTCAGAAAAAACGTAAAGAAAGCAATAAGAGAAAATCTTACGAGCAAAATTTACTATAAAAATATTGATGATGATGTCATTGAAAGTTTTCATGAGGTTTACATCGAAACAATGAAAAGAACCAATGCCAATGACTCTTTTTTTTATACATTAGACCAATTTAAAGTTTTTTGTAGTTCGAATGAAAATTTATGTGCTATTTGTAATATTTATGACGGCGATGTAGTTGTTTCTTCTGAGCTTTTACTTATATCAGATAATTCTGTTTTTTCGTTTTTAGGAGGAACTTTAGAAGCATACTTCGATAAAAGACCCAACGATTTTCTGAAATTTGAAGTTATCAATTGGGCGCGAGAGAACGGTTTTGATTATTATATTTTAGGAGGAGGTTATGGTTATGAAGATGGGATTTTTAAATATAAAAAATCATTTTTTCCTGATAATGTAGTCACTTACAAAACAGGAAGGCTAATTATCAATCATAACGTTTATACATCTTTAGGTCAGAAGAATAATCAGCAAAGGATAAAAAAAGGGTTGTCAGCAGTTGATTTGCATGACGAATCATTTTTCCCGATATACAATAAGCAAAATTAAAAATATGCAAAACAAAATATGGCTTTCTTCCCCGCACATGGGCGGAAACGAACAAAAATATGTGAACGAAGCATTTGATGCCAATTGGGTAGCTCCATTAGGTCCAAACGTCGATGGTTTTGAAAAAGATTTGGAATTATTTTTAAATGATCATGTAAAAGTAGCTGCACTTTCTGCAGGTACAGCTGCATTACATTTAGCTTTGATTGAATGTGGTGTAAAACATGGTGACGAAGTAATTTGCCAGTCAATGACGTTTTCAGCTTCTGCCAATCCGATAGCCTATTGCGGAGCCACTCCTGTATTTATCGACTCTGAAAAAGATACCTGGAATATGTGTCCGAATGCTTTAAAAGAAGCTATTGATGATAGAATTTTAAAAGGTAAAAAGCCACAGGCAATCATTGTTGTTCATCTTTACGGAATGCCCGCAAAAATGGCTGAAATTCTAAAAATAGCCGATGAGTACGGTATTCATGTAATTGAAGATGCTGCAGAAGCTTTAGGTTCAACGTATAACGGAAAAGCTTGCGGAACATTCGGGCGTTTTGGTATTTTGTCTTTTAATGGTAATAAAATAATTACCACTTCCGGAGGAGGAGCTTTGGTTTGCCATAACCAGGAGGATAAAGATAAAGCCGTTTTTCTTTCAACTCAGGCAAGAGATAATGCACCTCATTATCAGCATTCGCATATCGGTTACAATTATCGAATGAGTAATATTGTTGCTGGAATTGGTCGTGGCCAAATGGAAATCTTAAAAGACAGAGTGGAAGCTCGTAGAAAAATGCATGATTTCTACCTTGAGCTCTTTAAAGATATTGATGGTGTTGAAGTTTTTTCGGAGCCTACCGACGAATATTTTTCTAATCATTGGCTGTCTTCAATCGTAATTGATGAAGAAGTAACGGGAAAAAACAGGGAAGACTTGAGGCTGGCTTTATTAGAAGATAATATAGAATCCAGACCTTTATGGAAGCCGATGCATCTGCAGCCCGTTTTTGCAGAAGCACCGTATTACGGAACGAATGTGGCTGAAAAGTTATTTGATAATGGATTGTGTATGCCGTCAGGTTCTAATCTTTCTGATAATGACAGAGAACGAATAGAAAAAGTAATTAAAGATTTTTTCTCTTAGATTATTTTAATTAAAATTAATATTAAAAATGACTTCTTACTTCAGCGATGAGGTAAGAGTTTTTATTTGTACATGCTTTTATCCTACAATAAGGTGTTGATTTTGAATGGGATATTCCTGTCGTGTAATTCTGTTTTTGTAGTATTCATTGAGCCTTTAAGATTATTTGTAAATCAACATCTTTCCCTATCTTTACAGACCAATTTATTTTTAAGTGAAAAAATATCCATGGTGGAAAGCGATAATGGATTTCGGGCTGAGTTTTTTGGCCTTCATTATTTTGTTCCCCTTTCTTTTTATTCTTTTTGTTATCGCATCTCTGGATACGGGGTTTCCAGGTGTTTTCAGGCAGGAACGAGTAGGCAGATTCGGTAAAATTTTCATCATCTATAAATTCAGAACGTACCATTCGAAAAAACATTCCAAGTCTGTCGTCGGAAAATGGATGCGAAAAACAAAGCTTGACGAACTGCCACAGATATTGAATATCCTTAAAGGAGATATGTCCTTGGTCGGTCCGCGTCCTGATATTTCTGGATATTATGATCAGCTTAAAGGTGAAGATCGTTTAGTTCTTAATTTGAAGCCTGGCTTAACCAGTGAAGCAGGAATAAAATATCGAAATGAAGAAGAAATTTTAAATAAACAACAAAATCCTTTACAGTATAATGATGAGATTCTTTTTCCGGAAAAAGTAAAAATGAACTTGCATTATTATCACCATCTTTCCTTTAAAAATGATGTATATATATTATTTAAAACCTTCTCTATATTAAAATAACAATGAAGCTGAAATACCAATGAAGTATATGACAAGAAAATTTTCAATTAAAATAATTACTGCTGCTGCGTTTTTTTTTATGTGTAAAATCTATGGGCAGACAGAAGTAAAGATTAACGCAGCGTTTTTACCATTAACAATGCTGAATGTTGCGGTAGAAAAATCGTTAAATGATAAATTTTCCTTACAGGCAGAAGCATTTATCTCTCCATGGAAATCACTTTACGGAAAAAATATGCAGTTTTATATGGGAACTTTGGAGGGGAGATATTATTTTGATCAGGTAATGAAAAAATGGTATATTGGAGCTTACGGTTCTCTCACAGCATTTAATATTCAGAAATGGAATTATCTGAGAGCTTCCCCGGTTCATGATGCTGAAGGGAATCCTCAGATTCTGCCTGATGGAAATGTCCGCCTAACAGAGCGCTATCAGAAAGGCTTTGCTTTGATTGTAGGAATCAGCGGTGGATACCATTTCACAATTAATGAGAAATTCGGAGTAGATGTATATGCCGGAATCGGCACTGTACAGTCTTTTTACAAAGGCTATTTTAAAGACAACGGAGGAAGGTATGATGATGGAAAGGAATGGAATAAAAGTGGTGAAATAATTCCTACCAGAGGAGGAATAATGATTACGTATAAGCTGAATTAAAATCTTTCTATCAAAATTCTTTACATGTAATATTTTATTATTATTATTATTATTATTATTATTATTATTATTATTATTATTATTATTATTATTATTATTATTATTATTATTATTATTATTATTATTATGAGAATTTTTGCGAAAAATATCAATAAAGATCATTAATTTATTATGATGATAACTAATATACAGTCTAAATATCAGTATAAACATGGTGTTGCTACCTCTTAGTTTATAAAATATAGATATATTTGCAGGGTTTAAAATAGAATAAGTAAAAAGAATCTTAAATTTCAATATAATCCAAAAATGGATAATACTATTAATAAGGAAACTAATATCAAAGAATTAATAAATCCATACCTTAAAAATTGGAAATATTTTGCAGGAATGGTCATCCTAATGGGATTGCTGGCTATTTTTTATATCAAATCAAAACCAACAATCTTTAAGGCTCAAACATCTGTACTTATTAAAGATGCAAAAAAAATGTCTGCAGCATCTGGTGATATCGGAGTACTTCAAAGTTTAAGCGGTATTAATGGAATGGGAACTAGTAGTATAGAAAATGAAGTAGGAATTTTCGAGTCTAAGGCCATTGTAGAAGATATTTTGAAAGATCTCAATTTTCAAACTACTTTTTATGCAAAAGATGCACTTAAAAAAATTGAACTTTATGGAGAAACGAATCCTTATATAGTAAATGTTATTTTGGAAAAAGAAAATGTTGATTTACCCAAAAAGCCAATATCAATTTCCACCAAAGGAAATATAGTTACTCTTTCATCAGATGAATTTGAAAAAGATATAACAACATCTTTTAATAAAGCGACAAGTCTTCCGTTTGCGGTCATTATGATAAGGAAAAATCCTTTGTACAAGGCACCTTATAAAGTTGATATGTCTGATATTTCATTTTATTATACAACTTTTGATAATTCTGTAATAATATATCAAAAAGCTATAAATGTCGATCTACTCGATAAGGATGGAACAATTATAACGCTTTCAGTAGATTTTGAAAATAAAAATAGAGCCAAAGATTTTTTAAATAGACTGGTAGCGCAATATAATATCTATGCAATCAATGATAAGAATATAGAGTCAAAGAAAACTAAAGATTTTATAGACAGAAGAATTGAGCTGATTTCTAAAGAGCTTGGAAGTGTTGAAACAGAAAAAGAAGGATTTAAATCTGGAAATAATATTGTTGATTTACCTACTGAAGGACGTATCAATCTTCAATTAAAAGAGCAGAGTAAATCTCAATTGCTAGAATTAGGAACGCAGATGGAAGTAAATAGTATTCTTCAAAGTACATTAAATAAGAAAGATGCTGGAGATTTATTACCTTATAATATTGGTTTAAATGATGAGGCTGCTGCAAAATCTATTCAAGATTATAATGCACTTGTCCTACAAAGAAATAAATATTTACAGCAGGCAACTCCAGATAATCCGCTTGTGAAAGATATCAATAAACAAATTGATGAAATGAGATCTTCACTATCCGAAACTTTACAAAAAAACGCTACTGCATTAGAATTGGCGAGAAGAAAAGTAGAGATACAATTAGGAGGATCAGAAAAATCGATTAGTAAAATACCAAACCAAGAAAAACTCTTTAGAAGTATTGAGAGGCAACAGCAGATTAAAGAAAGTTTATACTTATTACTACTTCAAAAAAGAGAAGAAGCTGCAATCAGTATGGAAATAACCGCAGAAAAGGCCAGGGTAATCGATAAGGCATTTATATTCAAAGATCCTGTTGCTCCAAGAAAGATGCTTATTTTAGGTATGTTTCTTTTAGCTGGCGTGGCGATACCTTTTACTATAATTTATATAAGAAATCTGTTACAAAGTACAATTATTACTCGTTCAGATGTAGTTAAACTTACAAAAGTTCCTATTATTGCAGAGATTCCAAAACTTAAAAATAAAGATAATTCTTTGGTAAGTTTTAATGATATTTCTCCAATAGCAGAAGCCTTTAGGATATTTGTTACTAATCTGAAGTTTTTAATTCAGTCTAAAGAAGGGGCAAAAATAATTATGATTACCTCTTCCGTAAAAGGTGAGGGTAAAACTTTTGTCTCAACCAATTTGTCCATTGTTTTAGCTTCTTCTCGAAATAAAGTGCTCGTTGTAGGAGCAGATGTGCGAAACCCACAATTACAGCGTTATAATCCTTCAATGAAATTGGCTAAGGGATTAACTGAGTTTTTGAGTGGGGAAGAAAATTCTATTAATGAAATTATCCATCCTAGCGGTTATAATGATAATTGTGATTTTATATATTCAGGATCGATTCCTCCAAATCCTACAGATCTTTTAGAGAATGGACGATTAGATGAGCTTTTGAACTTGGTAAAAAATATGAATAAATACAAGTATATTGTCTTAGACACGGCGCCATTATTACTTGTCACAGATTCTTTATTAATTGCTGATAAAAGTGATGTGGTTGTATATGTGACGAGATCTGAAGTCACCGAAAAAGGATATTTTGAATTTTTGAATGATGCTGTTACCGATAAGAAAATAAATAATGTAGGAATTGTAGTGAATGGTGTAGCTGAATCAAATTTTGGATACGGAAATAAATTTGGCTACGGCTACCATGCAGATGAAAAAAAGAAATGGTGGAATTTATTTTCACGTTAATCAGGATGCATTGAATGTCAAATTTAAAAACAAACTTTGCATATAACTTAATACTTACTCTAAGTGGGTATTTATTTACATTAATCACATTTCCTTATGTTTCTAGGATATTGGGGGTCGATAATATTGGGTCTGTAAATTTTGTTGATAGTATCATTAATTATTTTGTTTTATTCTCAATGATGGGCGTAGGTTCTGTAGGTATTAGGGAGGTTGCAAAATATAAAGATAGTAAGGATGATCTCCAAGGATCTTTTCGTGATATATTTCTTTTAAATTTTCTTTTTACAGTAATCGCAATACTTGTTTTAGTTTGCCTCATTTTTTTTGTACCTAAATTTCAGACTCATTCTCATCTCCTTTTTATAGGAATTATAAAGTTGATGTTCAATTTTTGTTTAATCGAGTGGTTTTTCACAGGAATTGAAAATTTTAAATTTATAACTATACGTTCTACCATTATAAAATTAATTTATGTGGTATCAGTATTAATATTGGTAAAAGATAGGAATGATTTCGAAATTTATTATTTTCTTACTTGTCTTGTAGTGGTAATTAATGCAGTTTTAAACTGGAGTTATTTAGTACGTATCATTAAGTTTAGGGTGAAAGGTTTTAATTACAGGAGATATATTAAATCTATTACTGTAATAGGTTCATATATGATTTTAACATCAATGTATGTACATTTCAATGTTACCTATTTGGGCTTTGTATCAGGAGAAAAAGAGGTTGGATATTATACGACTGCAACTAAACTCTATGCATTACTTTTATCCGTATTCACTGCATTTACGGGAGTGATGCTCCCGCGAATGACAGCCTTACTAACTGATGGTAAGATAGAAGAATTCCAAAATAATATTACGAAATCTTTTAATTTTTTGATATTGTTTTCTTTTCCTATTATTGTTTTCACAACGGTATTCGCCTATGATATTGTACTTTTATTAGCAGGTAAAGAATATTTGGGCGCAGTATTGCCAATGCAAATTGTGATGCCTTTATTAATGATAATTGGTATTGAGCAGATTTTGGTGATTCAGATTTTAATGCCTTTGAAAAAAGATAAAACGATTATGTGGAATTCTCTGTTTGGTGGTGCTTTAGGAGTATTGCTTAATATTGTTTTAGTGCATTTTTTTAAAAGTGTAGGGTCTGCGGTTGTTTGGTTATGTTGTGAGTTGGTAATATTAGCTTTGTCATTGTTCTATGCGAAAAAAAGCATAGAATTTAGTTTTCCCTACAAAGAGTTACTGAAGCAAATAGTCTTTACATTACCAATTATTGCAGTTACATTTTATTTTTCTAAACATTTTGCGATGAGTTCTGTTTTAAAACTTATTGGTGGATTTACGATAATTTATATTTACTATTTTATCTTATGGTTTTTGATTTTAAAAAATCCTTTACTCATTAATTATATCAAAAAATGGTAACCAGAGTTTCAATGAAAAATAATTAACTTTGAAATGATAAGATTATTTAAAGAATATGCAATCTCTATATTAGAATATGGGGCTCTAATTTTAGGATATATTCCCATACATTGGCTTAGAATATTTTATTACAGAAATTTTTTAAGGGTTAAAATCGGAAAAAACTCTACTATACATCGTTGCTGTCAGATAAGATGGGGAAAAATTGTAATTGGTGACAATGTGATTATTGGCGAAAATGCATTGTTGGATGGTAGAGTGGGTTTATATATCGGAAATAATGTGAATTTTTCGTCAAATGTATCGGTCTATAGCCTACAGCATGATTACAATTCGCCTGATTTTGCTGCAGTAGGTAATCCTGTTTATATAAAAGATAATACGTGGATTAGCTGTAATACAGTTATACTTCCAGGAGTGACTGTACATGAAGGCGCTGTAGTTGCTGCTATGTGTCTCGTAAATAAAGATGTACCAGAATATAGTGTGGTTGGAGGTGTACCATTTAAAATAATCAGTAAAAGAAATAGAGATATTCAATATAAATTAAAATATCACAAGCCTTTCTTTTAATTAAGTATATAAGATTAGTATGAGATTTACAATTGCAATACCGGCTTATAAGGGGAAGTTTTTGTATGAATGTATTCATAGTATTTTAAATCAAGACTTCAAAGATTTTGAGCTGATCATTGTGAATGACGCTTCTCCTGAAAATCTTGATGAGATTGTTCAAGAGTTCAATGATGATCGTATTGTTTACTTTAAGAATAATGTAAATATAGGGGCTGAAAATGTTGTTGATAATTGGAATCGCTGCTTATTATATGCTAAAGGCGATTATTTTGTGCTGATGGGTGATGATGATACTATGCGAAACAACTATTTATCTGTATTTAATGATTTGATAAATTGCTACCCTGAAAATGATGTATATCATTGCAGATCTTTTATTATTAATAACGATTCTGAAGTTATAGGTCTCACACCTTCTTGGCCGAATCGAGAATCAATATATGAAAATATGTGGCACCGGCTGAATAAATTTAGAAGTCAATATGTTTCAGATTTTGTTTATAAAAGAGAACGTTTGGTAAAAACAGGAGGTTATTATAAGCTTCCGTTAGCATGGGCATCAGATGATATTACATCATATATAGTTGCTTCAGATAAAGGAATTGTTCACACTCAAGAACCGGTGTTTTGCTATCGTCAGTCTGAATACACAATATCTAATTCAGGGTCTAACGATTTAAAAATGAATGCAATTATTGAAGAAGAAAAGTGGGTTGATTCTTTTTTGAAAAATAATCTTCCGGACAATCTTCTTGATAGATACTTTTATAACATGATCAAATATGATAAAGACAAAATATTTCTAAAAAAAAGAATAGATACAATTGCTTATAATGGTTTTACAAAAGGATATTATTTAAGAGATATGATTAAATTTATTTCAAAAAAAAATAATTACAGATTAAGTTTGCAACATCTCATTTACGCATTAATTCTTGCTATAAAGAAAAATAGATCCAAAATTACTTAAAATGGAACCTACTTTTAGTTTTACATATTCAATCCCATATCTTATTCTTTTTATTATATTCTTTCTCCTTTTTTTATGGGAAAATAGATTACGAAGCAAAGGGGATGATATTAAAATTGTACGTTATGCAGCAATGTTTGTGTTTTTTATATTTTTTGGTTTCAGAGGCTATATTGACACGGATTTTGCATTGTATTACTCTTTATACGAAAATACTCCTTCGTTAGATAACGTTCGGGGGGTTACAGATTATTTTTGGAAGCTTGATGAAGATTACCTTCTTAAAATCGAACCAGGATTTAAAGTTTTTTTGGTTATTTTAAAAACAATTTCAAAAGATTATTTCTTTTTGCAGATTGTTTCGTCTTTGATAGATATATTATTTCTCAATTACTTTTTCAACAAATATTCACCTCATTATATTCTGGCATTTATTATGTTTCTTATTTTTGGAGGTATTTTATTGGAGGTTAATTTATTAAGAAATTCAAAAGCAATATTTTTGTTCATCTATTCTTTACAATTTATACACAATAGAGATCCTCTGAAATTTTATATTTGTAATCTGATAGGATTGTTTTTTCATACTTCTGCGATTTTTTTCTTTCCGCTCTATTTTTTTCTTCATAAAAAAATACCATCTTTTGTAGTTTGGGGAATGTTTGTAATAGGATGTGTTTTATACCTCGGGCAGGTAAAATTTATTACTCCAATAGTATTGTTTTTAGGAAATATTATGGGTGGCGTTTATTCTATTATGGCTGAAGGATACTCTGGGGACAGTATGTATAGCACCGGATATGGTATTACATTAGGTTTTGTTGAAAAAATTCTCTCATTTATACTTATTTATGCATTTTATAATAAAATTGGAGAAAAAATTAAAAATGAGAAACAGCAAAATATACTGTTTAATCTGTTTTTTATTTACAATATAGTATACCTGTATCTATCCGAATATTCTGTTTTAATTGACAGATTTGCAACACTTTTTGTTCTGAGTTATTGGATCTTATATCCGTTGCTGTATATTGTTTTAAAAAGAGTGTTTAAACTGATATTCACTATTATATTATTCTCTTTTGGAATTTATAAAATGTATTTTTCGAACTGCTTTATTACCAGGAAATATGAAAATATACTCTGGGATAATCCTTCCATTAGTAGAGCCTATTATATTTTAGGTAAACATTTAGATAAAGTAATTGGTACTAAATAGAAAAACAAATATTTATGAAAGTTGCATTTTTATCGACATTTGCATTTGATGCAAATATTTCTTTGATTAACGCATTAAAAAATAAATGTGATATCTATTTTTTTACCGAAGCTTTGTATGAAATTGACAACTATTTGGATAAAAATAAACTTACTAAATTTATGTCAATTGGAAATGAAGTAGAACAAATACAACGTTTTTCAAAACTAATACCATTAGATAAAACATTTGTTATAAAAGGCACAAGGCAAAGTAACATCATAAAAAAAATTTATAACTCATATAGAATTAACAAAAAAATTGAAAAAATAAATCCAGATGTTATAATTTTTGATAGTCATCTCATAACTTATTTACTAACAGCATTTAAATACCGAAATAAAAGTTTACTTATTGTTCATGATCCTTTCTTCCATAGCGGTGAAAACTTTACAGCAGACATACTTCTTAGAAAATTATTTTTTTCTCTCTTGGATTATAAAATACTGTTGAATAAAAATCAAGAAAATGATTTTATAAAACATTATAATCAGAACCCGCATAAGGTTTTTACTTCATTTCTCAGTATTTATGAATATCTTACTTTTTATGGCAAAAAAGACGATGAAAGAACTGAAAAAGATTTTAATGTGCTCTTTTTTGGTAGGATATCACCATATAAAGGCATTAAATTTTTTTTAGATGCGTGTGTAGAAATTATTAAGTTAGAGAAATATCCAAATATAACTTTTACCGTCGCAGGAAGTGGTAATTTTGATTTCGACATTACAAAATATTATCATTATTCTCAGATAAAGATTTTGAATAAATTTATTCAACCGGTAGAATTATCACAGCTGATCTTAAATTCTAATGTTGTAATTTGTCCTTACATTGATGCTACACAAAGCGGAGTGATTATGTCAAGTTTTGCTTTTAAAAAGCCTGTGATAGTTACAAATGTTGGTGGGTTACCTGAAATGATAGGAAACAATAAAACTGGCTTAATTATAGAACCTAAAAGTACAGAACAGATTAAACAAGCAATATTTAAGCTGTATGAAAATCCTCAAATGCTGGAAGAAATGTCAGAAAACATTGCAAAGGAGTATTTTTATGGCAAAAAAAGCTGGACGCAATCTGCTAAATATTTTTTAGATGCAATAAAGTCTATATCAAATAAAATATAGAAAAAATAAAATGAAGAGAGTTTCTATTTCTGTTTGTATGGCTTCTTATAACGGAGCAAAGTATATAGAAAAACAAATTGATTCAATACTTAGTCAACTAATTTTGGGGGATGAGCTTATTATTGTTGATGACAACTCTATAGATAATACAGTAAGTTTAATAAAAAATTACAATAATGATTTTATTAAGTTAGTTGAAAACGAAAGAAACATAGGACACGTAAAAACTTTTGAAAAAGCTTTAGCTTTAGCAAAAAATAAATATCTCTGTTTAGCTGATCAGGATGATGTATGGATAGAAGGAAGATTAGAGAAACTTGAGAAAAAGATTAGAAAAGAAAAAGTATTCTTTGTCGCTTCAAACTTTAAGCCGAAATTTGAAAATAATTCTAATTATAGAGAATTTATAAGATTAAAGACAAAAAGCTCCTCAAAATACATTGTAAATATTTTGAGAATTTTTCAGGGTAAATCTGCATATTATGGATGTACAATGATGATTGATAAAAAATTACTAAGTTTTATTTTACCTTTCCCAGGATATGTAGAAGCGCACGATTTATGGATTGCGATGAATGCCAATATATTAAAATCAGTATATCATCTTGAAGATAATACTTTACTATATACAGTACACCAAAATAATGTGAGCTTACAAAAAAGAAGTTTTATAAAAAAAATAAAAGCTAGATTTTATTTTTGGCAAGCCATAATAGATATTTTAAAAAGAATAAATAGCTAAATTTGTAAATTCGATTATTCTAATAAAACCATGAAAAAAGATGTAGCATTAGATGATGATGGGAGTTTTATTGTGAGTTACTTAGGGAAAAAATTAGAAAAAAGGTATCCATGATGCAAAAATATATGATATTAAAAAACATAAAAATCTTCATTACTCAGAAATATGTAAAGAGCTTATCTACAAAAAGAACTGATAAAGTTTTTAACTCATCATCAACTTTTATGTATACTGAGTATAATCAGTTAAATTCTGATAAATCAAATTGTGAAGAAACTTACCAATGGATTTCTAAACAGATTTTAAAGAGAAAAGTTACAGCAGCCATATAATATGAAAATAAGCATTATTACTGTTTGCTGGAACAGTGAGAAATATCTTAAAACAGCTATAGAATCTGTCCTTAATCAAACGTATAAAAATATTGAATATATAATTATTGATGGCGGATCGTCAGACAAAACTTTAGATATTATCAAAAATTACGAACCTTTGTTTAAAGGAAGAATGAAATGGGTGAGTGAAAAAGATAACGGGATATATGATGCAATGAATAAAGGTATCAATCTTACTTCAGGTGATATAATTGGGCTTCTAAATTCTGATGATTTTTATATTTCAAATAATGCATTAGAAAAAATTTCTAACGCATTCATTAGAGAAAATGTTGACTCTGTCTATGCAGATCTATACTATGTAAAAGAAACTGATACCGATAAAATTTTGCGTAGATGGATAACAGGAAAAAAACGTCCTTTTACTTCAGGTTGGCATCCCGCTCATCCCACTTTTTTTGTGAAAAAAGAAATATACAGTAAATTCGGTAACTTTAATGTGTACTATAAAATTGCAGCAGATTTTGAAATTATGTTAAGATTTTTAGAAAAATATTCTGTCAGTACATACTATATAAAAGAATTTTTGATTAAAATGAGATTAGGGGGTAAATCTAATGAAAATTTTAAAAACATAAAAAAAGGTAAAAACGAAATAATGCAGGCTTTTAAGTCAAACAATATAAGTGTCCCTTTTTACTATCCATATAAACGTTGGATGTTCAAAATATTTCAATATTTACTCAAAAAAAATATATATTGAGTAAATTATATATATTTGTATATATTAATATGGAATTTGAATGATGAAATCTAAATATGAAAAACTATTTAAATCTTTCCAGAAGCCCTGAAAGATATCTATTTATAAACGTGAGCAGTATCTCTGAGAAAATTTTTAAAGATTCTAATTTTAATAAGACTTATAAAGCAGTATTTTTTAATTCCAAAACAGATAATAAAAATATATTAGAGTATATTAATAAATTAAATGTAAAAACTATAGTGATTGAAACCTCAGATTTAAACCACCTTCCGGAAAAAATTACTAATGAAATTATTGAAGCGAAGCTTCAGGGCATACACGTTTTTGAAGTTCATGAATTTTATGAGAAAATAAATGGGAGGATCCCTTTGGTAAAACTTGAGTCAGATGAGTATTTAGCAGATGATGTATTCTCAATAGGCTTGGATAAATTAGACTTTCTTTTCAAAAGAACAATTGATATAATTATTTCATTACTTTTTCTACCTTTTGCCTTATTTATTATTTTATTGGGATGTATTTCAATTTTCATAAACTCTCCTGGGAATGTTTTTTTTAGTCAGGAAAGAGTTGGAAAAAATTCTAAAAAGTTCAAAATTTATAAGCTTAGAACAATGACAAAAAAACACGATGGTGGCTATACAAAAGATAAAGATGACAGGCTTTTTGCAGTAGGTAAATTTTTAAGAAAAACTAAAATTGATGAGCTTCCTCAATTGTTTAATGTTCTTAATGGTGATATGAGTATTATTGGTCCTAGACCTGAACGTCCTAAGTATGTAAAAGAATCTGTAGCAGAAAATTCTTATTTTGACTTAAGGCATCTTGTAAAACCGGGTATTACTGGTTGGGCACAAGTTAATCTACCGAAAGCAACTCCTAAAGACAATTTGAAGAAATTAGAATATGATCTATATTATATAAAAAGTTACACACCATATTTGGATTTTAAAATTCTTATTAAAACAATTAAAGTGGTACTCACATTTAATAGTAACTAAAATCATAGTTTTTTATTATATGAAAATAAAACAAACTCCTTTAAAAGACTGCTATATCATTGAACCGACTATATTCGAAGATGAAAGAGGCTATTTCTTTGAGAAATTTAACGAACAAAAGTTTGAAGAACTAACAGGGATGAATGGTCATTTTGTTCAGGATAATATTTCAAAATCATCTTATGGGGTTTTAAGAGGCTTACACCTACAAAAAGGTAAATATGCACAAGCCAAATTAGTTTCCTGTTTAGAAGGAAAGGTTTGGGATGTTGCGGTAGATTTGAGAGAAGACTCACCAACTTTTGGAAAATGGTTTGGTGTTGAGCTTACCCCTGAAAATAAATTGCAATTGTATGTTCCAAGAGGTTTTGGTCATGGTTTTTCCGTTATAAGTGAAGTAGCTGTTTTTTCTTATAAATGTGATAATTTTTATGATAAAGAGTCGGAAGGAAGTGTAAAATTCAATGACTCTGATTTGGGAATTGACTGGAAATTAGATGAAAAAGACATGATTCTTTCTGAGAAAGATCAAAATGCTCCATTATTTTCTGAAAAGAACTTTTAAATTGTTTATAATAAATCTAAATAGAGAGCCGAATCTTTCGGTTCTTTTTTTATGCGTAAATTTGCAGCCACAAAAATTACTGATTACTAATTACTTATTATTCAATATAAAATGCGCACAAAATCTGTAGGTAAAAAGAAGATAAATATTGTAACGTTGGGCTGTTCCAAAAACGTTTACGATTCGGAAGTATTGATGAGCCAGCTTAAAGCCAACGGAAAAGAAGTTGTGCATGAGGATAAAGGAGATATCGTAGTCATCAATACTTGTGGATTCATCGATAATGCAAAGGAAGAATCAATTAATACAATTCTGGATTTCGTAGAGGCAAAAAACAGAGGTGAAGTTGAAAAAGTTTTCGTTACGGGATGTCTTTCCGAAAGATATAAACCAGATTTGGTAAAAGAAATTCCTGATGTCGACCAATATTTCGGAACTAGAGATCTTCCGATTTTATTGAAGCATTTAGGAGCAGATTATAAACATGAATTGGTCGGTGAAAGATTAACAACAACTCCCAAACATTATGCTTACCTTAAAATCTCTGAAGGTTGCGACAGACCTTGCTCGTTCTGTGCGATTCCTTTGATGAGAGGAGGTCACGTTTCGACACCGATTGAAAAATTAGTAAAAGAAGCTCAGAAACTGGCAAAAGTTGGAGTAAAAGAATTAATTCTTATTGCTCAGGATTTAACGTATTACGGTTTAGATATCTATAAGAAAAGAGCTTTAGGTGAGCTTTTAAAAGAACTGGTGAAAGTAGAAGGCATTGAATGGATTCGTCTTCATTATGCTTTCCCAAGCGGCTTCCCGGAAGATGTTTTGGATATTATCCGTGAAGAACCGAAAGTCTGTAATTATATAGATATTCCGCTTCAGCACATCAATTCAGATTTGTTGAAATCGATGAAACGTGGAACGACTCACGAAAAAACAAATGCTCTTTTAGATAAATTCAGAGAGAAAGTTCCAGATATGGCAATCAGAACGACTTTGATCGTCGGTTATCCGGGAGAAACTGAAGAAAGATTCCAGGAGTTAAAAGAATGGGTAAGAACGCAGAAATTTGACAGATTGGGATGCTTCACTTATTCTCATGAAGAAAATACAGGAGCTTACGTTTTGGAAGACGATATTCCGCAGGAAGTGAAAGAAGCGAGAGTAGAAGAAATTATGGAATTGCAGTCTCAGATTTCCTGGGATAAAAACCAGTCGAGAATAGGAGAGGTTTATAAATGCATCTTCGACAGAAAAGAAGGGAACTATTTCGTAGGTCGTACAGAATACGATTCTCCGGATGTTGACAATACCGTTTTGGTTTCTGCAGAAAACACATACATTTCAATTGGAGATTTTGCCAATGTGAAAATTACTTCCGCAGAAGAATTTGATTTGTACGGAGAACTCGTTTAAATTTAAGACAGAATAAAGCCAATGATTTTTCATTGGTTTTTATTTTTAGTTAATAAGGCATTGAATTTTTAGTTAAATCTTTGATAGGTGTTTCTCCTAATTCTTTCCAGATTGAAATTAAAATGCTCGCTAATGAAGGTATAAGCAAGATTTTGTTACTTTTTAGCTTTTCCATAATCTGTTCTGTTTTCTTAACATGTTATATAATTTTAATGAGTAAAAATAGGCAGTTTTGTAAATTTTTAAAATTTATAAAATATTGATTTTCAGTATCTTTTAATTTTTGTTATTAAGAATTATGCTCTAATTAGTTAATTATATTAACTTTTTAACATTTTTTTTAACGTTTTTTAACACTGTACCATAACCTCCCTATTCATAGCTAGTTACAGGTATAATTGGGTTTTATTTAAGTTTTATTTAACAGTTGTTAACATTTAGAATAGGTAGCTAATAACTTTCCGTATATTTTTGCCTCGTCAAACAAGTAAAAGTTCAAAATGATGAAAAGATTCATTCTCGTAATCATAATGATGATTTCAACCTTTAGTATTTATTCTTTTTCGAATAATGCTACAGATGCGAAGAAAACAAGTTATGCATCGTACTACCACGATAAATTTAACGGTAGAAAAACAGCCAGCGGAGAGGTTTTTGATAATTCAAAACTTACTGCAGCACACAGAACGCTTCCTTTTGGTACTGAAATTAGAGTAACCAATCTGAACAATGGAAAAGAGGTAATTGTAACGGTTAATGATAGAGGGCCTTTCCATTCATCAAGAGTTTTAGATATGTCTAAAGCCGCGTTCGATGAAATCGGAAATACCGACAGAGGTACGATTCCGGTGGAATATGAAATTGTCGATTAATTTATGATTTAAATTAAAGAAAATCCAGTTGATTAATTTTCAACTGGATTTTTTTGTTTTTATAAATTAAATTCTAATAAAGCCGGACAATGGTCGGAATGTACTGCTTCTTTTAAAATGACAGCTCTGCTGAGCTTATCTTTTAAAGAATATGAAGCAAAATTATAATCCAATCTCCAGCCTTTATTATTAGCTCTGGAATTTTGTCTGTAACTCCACCAAGTATAGTTGTCTGGCTGATCATTAAAAAATCGGAAACTGTCAATCAATTCGCATTCTTCGATGAAATTGGTCATCCATTCTCTTTCCATCGGCAGGAAACCTGAAGTATTCTTCAAACCAACCGGATTGTGAATATCAATCGCCTGATGACAGATATTGAAGTCACCGGAAATAATAAGATTTGGAATTTCTTTCTTTAAGTTTTTAATGTACTCTAAAAAATCGTAGCAAAATTGCATTTTGAAATCCAGTCGCTCAATATTTGATGCTGAAGGAACATAAACCGAAATCACGGAGAATCCCTCAAAATCAGCACGGATAACTCTACCTTCATTGTCATAGCTTTCAATTCCACAACCATATTCTACATGATTGGGTTTTATTTTAGATGCAATTCCGACGCCGCTGTAGCCTTTTCTCAGTGCAGAATGCCAATAGCTGTGATAGCCTGATTTTTCAAGACTTTCGATATCAATTTGGTCGTTTCCAGCTTTGCTTTCCTGAATGCAGATAATATCGGGATCCGCAGTTTTCAGCCAGCCTAAAAAGTCTTTGGTAAAAGCAGCCCTGATTCCGTTGACGTTGTAGGTAATTAATTTCATGATCATGTACTGTATAATAGTTCTAAAAATTCAATATGTGCAATATTCAACTATACCATTAAATCTTATGAAACTCCTTTCTTCTATGAGTTTTTGGATATTTATAATGGTGTAGTTTTATAGATGTGTAAAAATATGCTATTTTTAATTTATTAGAGTGTAAATTTGGAAGGTTAAAGAGAGAACTATTATAAACCTTTAATGAATTCAATAATAATATTGATCAGCATTTTTATTCTTCAGATGAAGATGGGGTTACAATAATACATGATCACACTTGGAAATTGGGTAATTTTCCGTAGGTATAAATTAATAACTATATATTTTGAGATTTTTTAGTTTTTTTTTGAATGGTAAGTTTTCGTTTACTCTACTTTTACTTTGCTTTGTAAAAGGTTTTTCTCAGACACCCATTGAGAAATGCAGACTGCCACCATCATATTACGAAAAAATTTATTCCGTGACAGCAGATGATCTGAGTTGTCTGGCTAAAAATTCGGAGAAACCTAACACGCTTTTTTTCTCCTTTGGGAAATGGTGTACGCCTTGCATCTATCATATCCCTACTTTTTTTGTCATTGAGAAATTTTATAATGTTGACCTTTATGTATTGTTGGTTGATCCGGAAAGTCATCTTTTGACAAAGGAGGCTAGAGATATGGTTTTGGAGGCCTATCCAAATGCAAAAATCCTTGTGATTAAAGATATGGAAAGTAAAGGAAAATCAAAAAAATACAAGGATTTTCTTAAGAAGATAACTCCTGCGCAATTTGAAAATATAGATGATATGTCAAAATATATTGTTCTGAACAAGGAAGGAGTGGTGCAATTAGTAACGAATTACAAAGATTCCGAAAAAGATCCCGATTGGAAGGACGATAAACCAATGGTGAAAAGGATTGTTCTGCCTTTATTAGAGAAGAAAGAGACGCAAACGAAAGAATAAATATAAGACATAGACAGTGCTGTTTATGTTTGAATATTTTTAATTCAGAAATTGTGAGACAAAAGAATCTTTTTTAAAAGAAATTATTATAGAATTGATGTTTTAAGTAAATTTCAATCTTTAAAAAATCCACTGTCATTGTTAATTGATGTAGCTGTAATAATAAATAACCAGCATAATAGCACAGAACAATACGAAAAATAGAATCCATTTTCCATAGGAATCTGTTTCTACGAAGAGATTACTTTTTTTCTGCGGAACAGGGTGTTTTCCACTGCGGAATTCATTTTCATACTGAAGAAGTTCGGGTTTATTTCCCAGCATTTTCTTTGCCTTTTCCCAACTCGGGTCATTCGGATAAATAGCTTTTTCGGGATGATGCCCTTCTTTTATCTTTACGGTAATCTTTCCGTTTTTATTGGTCATTTTTACACTGATATTAGAAAAATTTTCTAGAGACTCAGGGCTGAAAGTGGTTTCTTTGTTTTGAATGCTTTCTACAAAATTTTTTGCATTGAGTAAATCCATTCCGGTAGCGTCGATAACCAGTTTTATAGCTTCTATTTTTTTGTCCTGCTGTAAAAGAATATTCAACTTTTCTCCGATGTTGTTTTTTTGTAATATTTCATCCGTAGAAAAGCTGCTTTTATCATTCAGAGTATCTGTAGTATGAAACGATTGGCCTATACTGTCAACAATGTCTTTAGATTCTTTGAGGCTTAAGCCAGTTTTGTCTTTTACTAATTTTATGGCAGAAATATGTTCGTTTCTTTTGACCAAATCCTGTACTGGGATAAGAATGTTGTGGCTTTGTAATAAAATTTCGTAATTGGTCATTTTGAATTTATTTTCGGGAATTTACAAAATATACAAAAATTGGGCTGGAAAAAATCTTAGATTTTTTCCAGCCCAATTTAAGTTTTTGCAGCGTAAAAGCCAATTGCTAAAAAGCCTGCTGTTATTTTGGCTCCAGAATACTAATCGGAATAATACATTCCTCCAAAGAAATTCCGCCGTGTTGGTATGTTTCTTTATAATAATTGACGAAGTGATTGTAATTTTTAGGATAGGCTAAAAATGTATTATTTTTTGCGAAAATATATTTTGAACTTAAATTTCCTTTCGGTAAAAATAATTTTTCAGGATTTGTCACGGCCCAAACATCGCCGTCGTCATACGTCAGACTTTTCCCTGTTTTATAACGAATGTTCGTTGAGGTTTCTCTGTCTCCTACAACGCGGCTTGGTTTTTTTACATAAACCGTTCCGTGATCGGTTGTAATCACTAATTTAAATCCGTTTTCTGCTGCCAGTTTAATAATCTTCATCAATGAAGAATTTTCAAACCAGTTCATTGTAAGAGATCTGAACGTTTTGTCATCTCTGATGAGCTGATCGACAATATGATTATCGGTTTTAGCATGAGAAAGAATATCGATAAAGTTGTAAACAATCACCAAAAGATCATTGTTTTTGTGCTGATTGAAATCATCATAAATTTTTCTTTCAAAATCGGCATTCAGAACCTTAAGATATTTCATGGATTTTGAGCTCAGACCGATTCTTTTCATCTGATCTTCTAAGAAATCGCGCTCAAATTCATTTTTGTTTCCTTCTTCATTATCATTGAACCATTTGTCTGGGAAACGTTTTTCAATTTCCGAAGGCAAAAGTCCCGCAAAGAAAGAGTTTCTTGCATATTGTGTCGCCGTTGGAAGTATGCTGTAATAATAATCTTCAGATACTTTATTATAATGCTTTGTAAAAAGAGGTTCAATTACTTTCCATTGATCGTATCTAAGGTTGTCAATCATTAAAAGCAGAACTTTTTCTTTTTCGACTTCCGGTTTTACTTTGTCTTTAAATAAGGTATGGCTCATCATCGGTTTTTCTGAGCCGTTTAACCAGTCCTCATAATTATTTTCGATAAATTTCGCAAACTGAATATTCGCTTCTTCTTTTTGAGATTGTAAAAGATCTGCAAATTCGTTATCGGTGACTTTGTCAAATTTAAGCTCCCAATTCACGATTTTTTTATAATATTCAGCCCATTCCTGGTATGTTCTCAAGTAAGAAAGTTCCATCGAAAGATTTCTGAATTCCTGTTGATATTGTAAAATGGTTTTTTGTTCAACCAAATTATCTTCCTGAAGATTTTTCTTTAAAGAAAGCAAAATCTGATTTGGGTTTACTGGCTTTAAGATATAATCCGCAATCTGAGAACCTATCGCTTCTTCCATGATATGTTCTTCTTCACTTTTGGTAACCATCACGATTTTTAAAGAGCTGTCTTTTTCTTTAATCATAGGAATGGCTTCCAGGCCGGAAATTCCCGGCATATTTTCGTCGATTAATGTTAAATCAAATTTTTCCGAATCCATTAGCTCCAGAGCCTCATTCACATTGTTTACCGGAGTTACCTGGTAACCTTTCTTTTCGAGAAAAACAATATGAGGTTTTAGTAAATCTATTTCATCATCAATCCATAATATTTTGTCTGACATACAAGTTTATTTTTTATGCGGATTATACTATCAAAACCTTGACCAAAACTTTCTAAAATCTCCCAATTTAATAGGCTTAAAAGTTAAATCTTAGTTAAAGATTTTGTGTAAATATTCAATCCTGAATTATTCTATGAAGATAAGATAAATCCTGCGATTTGTAAACAAATTTTAATCTTTATATTTTAAATAATAATTGGCAGTTTTCTTTGAATTGACTTTAAAAACCTAATTTTGCAATAGTCTCAGAATATTTCCATGCAGAATAAGCTTAAAATTATCAACGACCCGGTTCACGGTTTCATAAAAATTCTTCACGAAATCTTATTTGATGTCATCGAGCATCCTTATTTTCAAAGGTTAAGAAGAATTTCACAGACCGGGCTTTTAAACTTAATTTTTCCGGGTGCAACACATACAAGATTTCATCATGCCATTGGTGCGATGCATTTGATGTTTACCGCTTTGGAAACTTTAAAGCAAAAAGGAGTTGCAGTTTCAGTTGATGAAGAAAAAGGTGCCATGTTAGCAATTTTAATGCATGATATCGGTCACGGTCCGTTTTCTCACGCTTTAGAAAGTATGTTGATGGATGATTGGCATCATGAAAATCTTTCTTTATTATTAATGAACAGGTTGAATGATGAATTTAACGGACAGTTGTCAGTTGCAATTGAAATGTTTCAGGGGAAATATCACAGGAAGTTTTTTAATCAGTTAATCAGTTCGCAACTGGATGTTGACCGATTGGATTATTTAAACAGAGACAGTTTTTTTACGGGAGTTTCGGAAGGAAACATCAATACACAGCGAATCATTTCAATGATGAACGTTTGTAAAGAAGAATTGGTTATCGATGCAAAAGGTGTTTATTCCATCGAAAACTTTTTAACGGCAAGAATGTTTATGTATTGGCAGGTTTATTACCATAAAACTTCGGCTTTGGCAGAATTTATTCTGGTTAAGATTTTGGAAAGAGCAAAGTCATTAGTCTCACAGGGAATTGAT
Source organism: Chryseobacterium sp. RLHN22 (assembly GCF_051011795.1). NCBI lineage: Bacteria > Pseudomonadati > Bacteroidota > Flavobacteriia > Flavobacteriales > Weeksellaceae > Chryseobacterium > Chryseobacterium sp. RLHN22. The sequence goes on along the minus strand of NZ_JBPCHW010000010.1, from coordinate 64,536 downwards.
TTGCCGGCTACAGAAAATCTGAAATATTTTTTAAGCAGAGGCAAAAGCGCTGCAACTGATGAAGATGTTGAACGTTTTACGCAACTGGATGATAATGATGTGATTCAGGCGATGAAACTTTGGCAAAAATCTGATGATTTTGTTTTGTCGTATTGGTGTAAGTGTGTGATTCAGCGAAACCTTCCGAAAACAATTATTTCATCACATCCGTTTGATGGAAGGCTTATTGAAGAAAAAATAAAAAACACAAACGAATTTTTCGGAATCGATAACGGAAAAGAATTGGTTCACGAAATTACCAGAAGTCTGCTTCCTTATAATACAGAAAAACAGCCGATCTATCTGTTGCAGAAAAATGGGGAAATTCTGAAACTTGATGAATCGGAAGATCAGCTTTTATCAGGTTTAATCGTTCATAAAACGAAAAGATATATTTTGACTTTCCCAAGATTGATGTAAGATTTTTTCTTAAATAATATTAAAATCGATATTCCATAAACCAAAAAATGTTTGCGAATAAGAGAATTTCTTATCTTTGCAGAATATGGAATTTACAGCTTCGCAAATTGCAAGTTTTATCAACGGAAAAATTATAGGTGACGAAAATGCGCTTATTACCGGAGTTTCACCGATTGAAAGCGGGGAATCCGGTCATCTTTCCTTTATTGCGCAGGATCGTTTTGCGCATCACTTAGATACTTCAAAATGTTCGGTACTTATCGTTACTGAAGCACTTCTTAATAAAGACCAATATAATCCTACCATTATCGCAGTAAAAGATGCCTATCTTTCTTTTCAGATTTTAATGAATCTGTATCAGGAAATGCAGGGTAAAAAAGAAGGTGTCGAAGATGGTTCTTCCATTCATGATACGGCTGTAATTGGGGAAAGGGTTTATATCGGTGCGTTTACGTATGTGTCAGAAAAAGCAAAAATCGGGGAGGGCTCTCAGATCTATCCGCAGGTTTACATTGGTAAAGGAGTAAAAATCGGTAAAAATTGTAAGATCGATAGTGGTGCAAGAATTTATGATTACTGTATTATAGGAGATAATTGCGTGATCCATTCCAATACGGTTATCGGTGGAGACGGATTTGGTTTTCAGCCGACTCCTGAAGGTTTCCAGAAAATTCCGCAATTAGGAAATGTTATTATTGAAGATAACGTTGAGATCGGTTCAAACTGCAGTATAGACAGGGCGACCATCGGTTCTACGATGATAGGTAAAGGCACTAAAATAGACAACCTGATTCAGATTGCGCATAATGTGAAAATTGGTGCAAACAACGTCATTGCTGCTCAGGCGGGAATTGCTGGCTCTACCACTATTGGTGACTGGAATCAAATTGGAGGTCAGGTCGGAATTGTCGGTCATATAAAAATAGGCAGTCAGGTAAAAATTCAGGCACAAAGCGGAGTGAATTCAAGTGTTAGTGATAAAGAAACCGTTTACGGTTCACCTGCAATTAGCTATAACGACTATCTTAGAAGCTATGTACATTTCAGGAATCTTCCTGAATTGGCAAAAAGAATAAATAATCTTGAGAATAACTCAAAAGATAAAACTAATGAGTGATATGCAAAAAACCCTTCAGGAAGAAGTAACGCTTTCTGGAATTGGTCTTCATACTGGTAAAGAAGTAAAACTAACCATTAAACCTGCAAAAGAAAATACAGGTTTTGTTTTCGTAAGAACAGATTTGGAGGGGCATCCTCAGGTCGAAGCTGATGTTAATTATGTTGTGGCAACTGAAAGAGGAACAACATTAGAGAAACTAGGTGTTAAAATCAATACTTGTGAACATCTTTTAGCTGCTTTAGTAGGCTGTGATGTTGATAATGCCATTTTAGAAATGAACGCTTCAGAACCACCTATTTTAGATGGTTCATCAAAGTTTTTTGTTGAAGCAATAGAAAGTGTTGGTGTCGTAGAACAGAATGTGGCAAGAGAGTATCTTGTTGTAAAAGAAGTTCTCACATACAGCGATCCGGCAACAGGTTCAGAAATTACAATCATTCCTTCAGATACCTACGAAGTGACAACAATGGTAGATTTTGGAACTAAAGTTTTAGGAACTCAGAATGCTACTCTTAAAAATATTTCAGAATTTAAAGAAGAAATTTCTTCTGCAAGAACATTCAGCTTTTTGCACGAATTGGAAATGCTTCTTGACCACGGTTTGATTAAAGGAGGGGATATTTCCAACGCAATTGTTTATGTTGATAAAGATTTAACTCCAGAAACAACTGAAAAGCTTAAAAAAGCTTTCGGTAAAGACAATGTTTCAATCAGACCCAACGGTATTTTAGATAATTTAAACTTAAACTATCCTAATGAGGCAGCAAGACACAAATTGCTTGATGTCATTGGTGATTTGGCCTTAGCCGGAGTTAAGATCAAAGGAAAAATAATTGCTAATAAACCTGGGCATTATGTAAATACTCAGTTTGCTAAAAAGCTGAACCGTCAGTGGAAATTACAGAAAAAGAAAAACGTTCCTGATTTTGATTTAAATAAAGAACCGGTTTTCGATATCAATGGTATTATGAGACTAATGCCGCATCGTTATCCGTTCTTGTTAATTGATAAAGTTCTTGAGCTTTCAGATACTCATGTTGTAGGTTTAAAAAATGTTACATTCAATGAGCCGTTTTTCGTCGGACATTTTCCTAAAGAACCAGTTATGCCCGGAGTTTTACAGGTTGAAGCTTTAGCTCAGACAGGCGGGATTTTGGTTTTGGCAAGCGTTCCGGATCCGGAAAACTATTCGACATATTTTATCAAGATTGATAAAGTAAAATTCAAAAGAAAAGTAATTCCTGGAGATACTCTGGTATTTAAAATTGAATTGATTACGCCTATTAGAAGAGGTATTGTTCACATGCAGGGTTACGGATATGTAGGAGATACGGTAGCAGTAGAAGCGGAACTAATGGCTCAAGTTGCAAAAAATAAAATTGATTAAATGATTCATCAGTTAGCTGCCGTAGATAAACGTGCAAAAATTGGCAAGAATGTAGTGGTAGAACCTTTCACAACAATTGCTGCAGATGTAGAAATTGGTGAAGGTACATGGGTAGGGTCTAACGTAACCATTATGGATGGGGCAAGAATCGGAAAAAACTGCAAAATTTTCCCGGGAACCGTAATTTCTGCGATTCCACAGGATTTGAAGTTTGATGGGGAAGATACACAGACCATCATTGGTGATAATACAACGTTGAGAGAATGTGTCACTGTAAATAAAGGAACGAAAGCTTTAGGATATACCAAAGTAGGAGAAAACTGCCTGATTATGGCAACTTCCCACGTAGCGCACGACTGCATTATCGGGAATAATGTGATTATTGCAAACGGCTGTGGTATTGCAGGCCATGTTGAAATAGGAGACTTCACTGTAATGGGAGGTCTTTCTGCTGTTCAGCAGTTTGGTAAAATCGGAAAACATGCGATGGTTTCGGGAGGTTCTTTGGTTAGAAAAGATATTCCGCCTTATATTAAAGTGGGTAGAGAGCCGATTTCTTATGCCGGAATCAATTCTGTTGGTTTAAGAAGAAGAGGCTTTACCAATGATAAAATTTTCGAAATTCAGAAAATTTACAGATATATTTTTCAGATGAAGATGAACGTGACACAGGCCTTAATTCATATCGAAAAAGAAATGCTTCCAACGGCTGAAAGAGATGAGATTTTAGAATTTATCAAAAACTCTCCTGGAGGTATCGTAAAAGGGTACGGAACAGGAAAAGAATAATTAGAATAAAAAACAACTATATTATCGGGGTTAAACTTTAAATACTAACCCCGAAACATTAAACCAAAAGTATGGCAACAAGTAACGATATCAGAAAAGGTCTTTGCATCGAATACAGCAACGATATTTTTAAAGTAATCGAATTTCTTCACGTAAAGCCAGGGAAAGGTCCTGCTTTCGTAAGAACAAAACTAAAATCGGTAACCAACGGTAAAGTAATAGACAACACTTTCTCTGCAGGTCACAAAATTGATGAAGTAAAGGTAATCACAAGAAAATTCCAGTATCTTTATGATGATGAGAATGGTTTTCACTTTATGAATAACGAAGATTTTTCTCAGTTATATTTAAACAAAGACATGATTGAAAACTCAAACCTGATGAAAGCAGGTGAAGAAGTTACGATCATTTTGAAAGAAGTTGATGAAACTCCACTTTCTGCGGAATTACCACAGTCAGTATATTTAGAAGTTGTTGAAGCTGATCCGGGAGTAAAAGGAAATACAGCTACCAACGCTCTGAAAAACGCTATCGTTGAGACAGGAGCAAGAGTAATGGTTCCTTTGTTCATCGAGCCGGGAGACAAAATCAAAGTGAGCACAGAAGACGGTTCTTACCTGGAAAGAGTAAAGTAAGAATCTTACAATATCATGAAGCTGGAAGATAATAACTTTCAGCTTTCATTTTTTTATGGCAGCTTTTTCCGCCCTCCGTTCCCGCTTTTTTGCCTCCGCTTCGCTCCGGCAAAAAGAGCTCCACTCAGGTCGGGCTGCAATGTAGACAAAAAACAAACCTTGTCAGAATTTCAGATTTTGGCAAAGTAATTTAAGTAAAGCATCAAGAAACCTTGTCAAGGTTTTAAACCTTGACAAGGTTGATTTAAAACAAAACATCATTTAAAAATATGACGTTTCATCAGCCACAAAAACTTAAAACAATTGCAGACCTCATCGGAGCGAAATTTATCGGCTCTGAAGATTTCGAAATATTGGGTACCAACGAAATTCATCGGGTAAAAGCAGGCGAAATTGTTTTCGTAAACCATCCCAAATATTACGAGAAGGCTCTAAATTCAGCTGCAACAATCATCTTAATCGACAAAGAAGTAGAATGTCCGGAAGGAAAAGCACTTTTGGTTTCAGACGACCCTTTCAGAGATTTTAATAAAATCAATACGCATTTCACAAGGATTTACAACTTTACCGAAACGCTTCACGATGTAGAAATTGGAGAAGGTACAAAAATTCATCCTTCCGCTGTCATCGGAAATAATGTAACGATCGGAAAAAACACTTTAATTTTTCCAAACGTTGTAATTGGAGACAGAACAATTATTGGAGATAATGTAATCATTCAGTCCAATACGGTTTTAGGAGGAGATGCTTTTTATTACAGAAAACTCAACGGAAATTTTGACCGCTTAATCTCTGTAGGAAATGTCATTATTGAAAACAACGTAGAAATCGGAAACGGCTGTACCATCGATAGAGGAGTGACAGATTCCACCATCATCGGTGAAGGTTCTGTTCTGGATAATCAGATTCAGATTGGCCATGATACGATAATAGGTAAAAAATGTCTTATTGCATCTCAGGTTGGTGTTGCAGGATGCTGTATTATCGGTGATGAGGTAACTTTATGGGGACAGGTTGGTATTGCTTCAGGAAATAATATTGAAAGCGGATCTGTACTTTTAGGTAAAACAGGAGTAAACCGTGACCTCAAAAAAGGCACGTATATCGGCATGTTTGCAGAAGATTTCAAAACTTACCTGAAAAAAGAGGTGAAATTGAAAAATCTTGAATAAACAAATTGCCCGGATTTATTTAAAATCAAAGAAAAATAAGTAAATTTGTGAGCGTTATCAGGTAAAATTATGAAGAAATTCTTTTCACTGTTTTTAGTCTTTGCAATATCTATTGTTTTTGGTCAGAAAACTCTTGACGCAAAGATTTTAACTACTGATAATGATAGTCTTACAGTGAAAATAAGAGTGAGAACAAATGCGTTTGATCCGAACCTGCTTTACGTTACCAGTTTCAATACGAAAGTAACGACGGTAGACGAAAATGGAAAAAAATCGAAAATAGAAATTCCTAAGATCAAAGAGCTCTCATTGGTGGACTTTAATGGGAAGAAACGTTTTTTCATCAATAAATCTGATGATCATAAAGTTCTTTTGGAGAGAATGTATGATAATGATAATGTAGAATGGTTTCGTAATTATTCTTCAACGATGGGAGGTGAAAATGCCAACGATTTTTTATTTAACAAGAAAACAAATAAGGGGGTTGGCTTTATATATTTTACGGGATTGCCGAAAAAAAGGCTGAAAGAATTTTTTGCCGATGAGCCTGAAATGTTGAAGATAGTAGATGAAATTCGTAAAGATGGAGGTTTTTCCAACACTTCTGATTATGATGATGCAATGATCGGTATTCTCGAAAGTTTTGATAAGATTAAGAATAATAAATAAAAATAAATTTAAAAAACAATAAAATGTCAATTTTAGTAAACAAAGATTCTAAAGTAATTGTACAAGGATTTACAGGTAACGAAGGTACTTTCCACGCAGGTCAGATGATTGAGTACGGAACCAATGTAGTAGGTGGTGTTACTCCCGGAAAAGGAGGAAGCGAGCACTTAGGAAAGCCGGTATTCAACACAGTAGCTGATGCTGTTGAAAAAGCGGGAGCAAACGTAAGTATTATTTTCGTACCACCTGCATTTGCTGCAGATGCCATCATGGAAGCTGCTGAAGCAGGTATCAAAGTGATCGTTTGTATTACTGAAGGTATTCCTGTTGCAGATATGGTAAAAGTAAAATCGTATATCGCAGACAGAGACTGCAGATTGATCGGACCAAACTGCCCTGGAATCATCACTTCTGAAGAAGCTAAAATTGGTATCATGCCAGGTTTCGTTTTCAAAAAAGGGAAAGTAGGAATCGTTTCAAAATCAGGGACTCTTACTTACGAAGCTGCTGATCAGGTTGTAAGAGCGGGTTACGGTATTTCTACGGCTATCGGAATCGGTGGTGACCCAATCATCGGAACTACAACTAAAGAAGCTTTAGAATTATTCATCAACGATCCTGAAACTGAAGCGGTTGTGATGATCGGAGAAATCGGTGGTGGTCTTGAAGCTGAAGCTGCGAGATGGTACAAAGCTAGTGGTTCTACTAAACCTGTTGTAGGTTTCATCGCAGGACAAACTGCTCCTAAAGGAAGAACAATGGGACACGCTGGTGCAATCGTTGGTGGTGCAGAAGATACAGCTCAGGCAAAAATGGAAATTATGAGAGAAAACGGTATCAACGTAGTAGATTCCCCTGCTGACATCGGTGCTACCGTAGCAAAAATCTTAGGATAATTAAAACAAGCATAATATGAAAAAAATTTTATTAACATCTGCGTTAGCTTTTTCTGTGTTATCATTCGCCCAGATTGATTTAAGAAACACTAGATTTGGTCTTACAGCGGGTGGAAACTATTCCAGAGTAAAGAATGCGCATAATCCTTCGGGACCAAGATTTACTTTTCAGGCAGGTGTTTTGGCATTAATTCCGATGGGGGGGGCAGATCAGTTTTATTTGCAGCCGGAGGTTACCTATTACGGAGCCGGAGAATCGGGAAAAGATAAAAATGCTAAAGGAGCGGATGGCTATGATGCAGTATATGCGAATAATTATTTAAGTGTCCCGATTTATTTCAAAGGATATTTTTCTGAAGCAGAATCAGAATTCTTTGGATTAGTTGGTCCTAGATTTAATTTTTTATTGAGTCAGACTACAAAAAATGCTCCGATTGGAAGACCTTATTACGATCCTGATATAACTGATCCTGATTACCCACAGATAAGTGGTAAAGCGAACAGCTTTAACTTTGCAGTAGGTCTTGGAATAGGATATAGCTATAAAAGACAGCTTGAAGTAGCTTTGAAATATGATTTTGGTATTTCCAATACATATCCGAAGCTTGTCGAAAGTTTTACTCAAGATCCTAATACGGTTAAGAAAAAATCTGAACAGGTTCTTAGTTTAACGTTAAGCTATATTTTCGAATAAAATTTTTTCGTTAAAATATTAATCCCGGAATTTTTTAATTCCGGGATTTTATTTTATACTTTTTGATGAATTATCTTATCCTAACTTCTTATCCATTTCCAGATTTCTTTCATTGTTGCTTTATTGCCGTACATCAAAATGCCTACTCTGTAAATTTTTCCTGCTAAAAAAATCATAAAGAAAGTCGTTCCAGCCAGCAAAGCAATAGACAAAACAATTTGCCACGCCGGAACACCAAACGGAATTCTTGCCACCATCGCAACAGGCGAAGTAAACGGGATAATCGACATCCAGAACCCAACAGGTCCGTCGGGATTATTAATGACAGAAATACTTCCATACATCCCTAAAGTAAGCGGAAGAATCGCAAATAAAGTAAATTGCTGCGTTTCTGTTTCATTATCAACTGCAGAGCCGATTGCAGCATAAACTGAGCTGTAAAACATATATCCTAAAAGGAAAAATATGATAAAAACAAAAATAATTAAAGGAAAATTCATTTCTAACAAACTATGTGAAACCTGTGTTGCCATTTGTCCAATGTCAAGTTTGTTCATCAGTTCTTCATTTCCTCCAGGAATATTCTTCTGAAGCGATGAAAATCCCGTATTTAAAATTAAAGCTCCGGCTACAGACATGGTAATCCAAACGATAAACTGAGTCAAAGCAACCAAAGTTACACCCAAAATTTTTCCCATCATCAATTCGAAAGGTTTTACAGAAGAAATAATAATCTCAACCACTCGGTTGTTTTTCTCTTCCAAAACACTTCGCATTACCCGAACTCCATAAATAATGATAAACATAAAGGTTACATACATCAAAATCATGCTTAATGCACTTTTAATTCCGAATGCTAAATCAGAATCTTCTTTATTATCTTCAGAAACATTGATGGTTTTTAAAGTAAAGCTCTTATCTAAATTTTTAAGCTGCGCTTCCTGAATTCCTAGCTGCTTGATTTTTTCTTTCTTAATAACATTCGTAATGTCTGAGATGATTTGTTGCTTCGTATCAAAACCGATTTTAGTATTGATAACTAATCTCGAATCTTTTTCAACATCATCCAGATTATTTCCTGATAAAGCAGGAAGTACCAAAATGCCATCAAGATTCTCATTGCCTTTCAGGTTTTGAAGTTTAGATTGTTCTTCTGCAACAGGAATAAATACGTATTTGATTTTTTCATCAGATTTGAGTTGTCCTTTAAACAATCCACTGTTATCAACAACTTCAATAACGTTGTGCGACTCATTAGCCTTAAACATAAATCCGATTACTGCTCCAAAAGCAATAATCATCAACGGAGCCAGCAAAGTGAGTATAATGAAAGATTTTTTCTTAACCTGCGTAAGAAATTCTCTTTTTGTAATTAAAAAAATATTGTTCATAAAATTAAGAGTGATTGCTTACCGCATTAATAAATACTTCATTCATGCTTGGAATTTTTTCGTCAAAAGACCTTACTTTTCCCACATTAACCAGATCTAAAAGAATGTTGTTCTGATCTGTTTCATTTTTCAGGTCAAAAGAAACCAGATTATTTTCGTTGGTAATGTTAAAAATCCCATATTTTTCTTTAAACTGATCAAACTGATAATCATTAACTTCAGATAAAGTAACACCAAAAATGTTCTTCTTGAATTTTTCACGAACATCAAAAACTCTTCCGTCAATAATTTTTTTAGAATTATTAATTAAAGCAACATAATCACACATTTCTTCTACACTTTCCATTCTGTGCGTTGAAAGAATAATGGTTGTTCCGTTATTTTTAAGTTCGATGATCTGATCTTTTATTAAATTGGCATTTACCGGATCAAAACCTGAAAAGGGTTCATCAAGAATTAAAAGATGTGGTCTGTGAAGCACCGTTACCACAAACTGTATTTTCTGAGCCATTCCTTTTGAAAGCTCAGACAGTTTTTTCTTCCACCATTGGTCAATATGCAGTTTGTCGAACCATTTTTTTGCTTCATTCAGAGCGTCATTTTTTTTCATTCCTTTCAGCTCTCCAAAATAGAGAATCTGATCTCCGACGCTCATATTTTTATAAAGACCACGTTCTTCCGGCATATAACCGATGTCTTTAATGTGATTGGGATTAAGTTTTTCTCCGTTAATTAAAACTTCACCCGAATCAGCCTGTGTAATCTGATTGATAATTCTGATGAAAGAGGTTTTACCCGCTCCGTTTGGCCCGAGAAGACCGTAAATACTTCCTTTCGGAACGTGGATGCTAAAATCATCCAATGCTGTTTTTTTTCCTGCATTGTAGGTTTTAGTAATATGTTCAGCTTTTAGCATTAAAAATTGTTTTTACAATTAGTATAAAAATATCTGGAAAGTTACGGAATTGAGAATTGAGCTAAAAGAAAAAATCCTGATGTTGATCAGGATTTCTATATTATTGTTTTACTATTTGAGTAACTTTTTGCGTATTGTCGCTTAGAATATATCTGATAAGATATTTTCCGGGTTTCAGTTTCTGAATATTGATCTCTGCACTATTGCTGTTTACTGCATAATTGGCAACCTGAGTTCCTAAGATGGAGTAGAACGAAACATTTTTTATTTTCAATGAAGAATCTTTAGCTTTCACCATCAAAAAGTCTTTCGCTGGGTTCGGGTATGCAGTAAGCACACCATCATCCGACTTTTGAGAGGTCGAAGTTGGCTCTTTTATCTGCGCTTTTAAATTATCGGAAAACCCGACAGAAGCTGCAATAAAGATAAATAAAAGTAAAAGTTTTCTCATCAAAGTATAGTTTGCTTAAATATCACTAACAAAAATAATAAATTCTATAATTATCTGCAATAGTTTTTTGTAGAACTTATATTAAATTTGCAATAAATTATTCAAAAAGTATTCCAAAGATGATATATTCTAGAAACAGAAGATTAAGAGTGAATGAATCGATGAGAGGTTTGGTGAGAGAATGCAGTCTTTCAGTCAGTGATTTTGTAATGCCGATTTTCGTAATGGAAGGCGAAAACAAGCAGGAAGCCATAGCTTCGATGCCCGGAATTTTCAGGCGAAGCATCGATCTTACGGTAAAAGAATGTAAAGAATTATTTTCTTTAGGTGTAAAAGCTGTTAATCTTTACATGAAAGTTTCGGATCATTTGAAAGATAATACCGGAAAAGAAGCGTGGAATAAAGATGGATTAATGCAGAATACCATTAAAGCAATCAAAGATGCAGTTCCTGAAATGGTAATTATGCCCGATGTAGCTTTAGATCCATATTCAATTTACGGTCACGACGGGATCATAGAAAACGGAAAAATTATGAATGACGCCACCAATGAAGCTTTGGCAAAAATGGCAGTGTCACACGCAGAAGCCGGAGCTGACATTGTGGCACCGAGTGATATGATGGATGGCAGGGTTTTAGCCATTCGTGAAGCTTTGGAAGAAAGCGGCTTTCATGATGTGGGAATTCTAAGTTATGCTGCAAAATACGCAAGTTCATTTTACGGGCCTTTCAGAAGTGCTTTAGACAGTGCTCCAAAAGACAATATGGAAATTCCTAAAGATAAGAAGACCTATCAGATGGATTTTCACAATTCCCGTGAAGCTTTGAATGAAGTTTTTAAAGACGTGGAAGAAGGCGCAGATATTATCATGATTAAACCGGGACTTCCTTATCTGGATATTGTTGCAAAGGTTCGTGAAGCGATCGATCTTCCCATTGCAGTTTACAATGTGAGTGGCGAATATGCCATGTTGAAAGCTGCGGCTCAAAACGGCTGGCTTGATAATGATAAAGCTATTATTGAAAGTTTAACGTGCTTCAAAAGAGCAGGCGCAGATATGATTTTCACATATGCTGCGAAAGAAGCTGCAATCATTTTACAACAATAAATCTAATTCAAAAGATTAATTCATCAATAGAAACGGGCTAAAGCCCGTTTTATCTTTATATTAATTCATTGTGGCTTTAGCCAAAACCTATTTGCTATTATCATAATATAATTTTTGGCTAAAGCCATTTGAATGAAGCCATTTTATTAACGGGCTAAAGCCCGCTTCTATTGAATAAATTCCAATATTAATCCACATCAAAATCTTTTCCTTTTACAAACTTCGCTGCAAAAGGAGCCTGGTTTCCTGAATATTTTAATACAAAATGTTTTTTGGTGTCGGTGTCAACTTTTGCTTCTACATTAACATTAGTGGTCTGAAAGCTTACATTTAATCCCACTCCCGATTCTTTTTCAAGAAAAATCTCTACACTTTCAGCATAAAATAAAGAGGCGCTCAAGTAATTAAACTTTACATTTTTCCGATACGTTTTAGACTTCGATTGGGTAAATGCTGAATAATTTTGAAGAATTTCAATTCCGGGAGAATCAATATTGGTAATTCTTGATTTTGTAACGCCGTTTACTCTAACTGAGAAATTTTTAGCCTGATTGATATTACCGTTTACCCCGATATTAAATAAAGAAGGTAAAGCCAATCCATATTCAATCATGCTGTCTTTTGTAAATTCAAAATCGGGAATCAATGCAGAGTGTTTCGTAACATTCATCAGTTGATTTTTGATGTCGGTAAGCTGTTGTCCTGAAAATAAATAACCGATCAGATTATTATTGGTTGTTCGCCAGTTTCTGCCGTTCCATTCGTAGATTTCGCACAATAACGTATCTGTAGAAGAATGAGGAAGAAGATCAATATCCTGCCATTTGAAAACTTCCTTTGCATAAGGTCTTCTGTTAATCAGATTTATTCCTAAATCAAGCGCCATTAATTCGCTGAGTTGTTGATTGGTTGCCATATTTAATATTTAATGATTGGTGTTTTAAAATTATGAAATTATTCAGATTTCTGAGTAAAAAAGTTTAGCAACAATAAAATCAACGAGATATTCATCTTTTAGTTAAATTATTAAAGAGCCTTCTTTTGAATTTTAACTCACATAAACATTTGTCAGCATAATTTTAAAAAAGTAATTTAGGCCTATGAAAATTTACACCAAAACAGGAGACAAAGGTCAGACCGCTTTGTATGGCGGAACGAGAGTTTCGAAAGCCAGCGCAAGAGTTGAAAGCTACGGAAATATTGATGAACTGAATTCTTTTATAGGAATTTCCAAAAGTCATATTGAGGATGAAGAAGTTTTAAAACAACTGAAAAAAATTCAGTTCGATTTGTTTACGGTAGGTTCTGAAGCCGCAACTCCGGTTGATAAACTGATGTTGGCCAACGGAAAATCTCGTCTTCCGTTAATTATTTCTGATACGGAAATTGAAGAATTGGAAAACTGGATGGATGCTTTTGATGAGAAATTAGATCCGCTTCAATACTTTATTCTTCCGGGCGGCGGTAAATCGGCTACTTTTTTACACGCAGCCCGTACAATTTGCCGAAGAGCAGAGCGTTCTTTGGTTTTTTTGAATGAATCTGAAGAAGTACGTCCTGAGCTGATTAAATATTTGAACCGACTTTCAGATTATCTTTTTGTTTTAGCAAGATATATTTCAAAAATCAACAATGAGCCTGAAGAATATTGGAATCCGAATGAAAGATAAAGTGTTGCTTTTCATCAACGGTGATCCACCAAGATCCTTTCCAAACTTAGAAAATTATAACCTGATTGCCTGTACAGACGGTGCTTTTCATTATTTGAAAGATTTTCATTTTCCTTTGGAAAAACTCGATTTTATTTCGGGTGATTTTGATTCTCATTCCGGTTCGGATGAAAATATTTATCACGAAAAATTTATTCATACTCCGGATCAGGAGCGAACAGATTTTCATAAAGCTTTAGAAATTATTCTTGAAAAAGGTTTTGATAATGCTGATGTTTTCGGTGGAAGTGGTGGAGAGCAGGATCATTTTTTGGGAAATCTTACAGTAGCTTTTGGTTTCAAAGAGCAGATGAATATTCAGTTTTATGATGAATTTTCTGAATATTATTTCATTCCGAAATCGTTTTTGGCAAAGAAAATGAAAGGTAGAATTGTATCCTTATATCCTTTTCCTTTTGCAGAAAATATTATCACAAAAGGTTTGCAATGGCCTCTTGATAATGTGAATGCAGATATGACAAAAGATATGATGATCAGAAATTTTGCGGTGGAAGATGATGTTTTTATAGAATATCAGAAAGGAGACCTGCTTTTTTTTGCAGGGAAGAAAATGATGTAAATTCAACATACAGAATGCGTTAAGAAAATCTGTTTTTCACAAATAAATACCATTTTTATTTTAGGTTTAAGTATAAACTTTAAGAAAAATTTAAACTAAAAAATCAAACTTTTTTAGCAATTTTGCATTCTTAATTCACTTGTTAGAAAATGAAAATAAAATACTCGGAACTTATTGATCAGACATTGTATTTTCCAACGGAAGAATTCAATGTTTCTGAGAACAATTTGTTGTTTCACGATATTCCTTTGATGGAAGTTGTTGAAAAGTTTGGAACTCCTTTAAAGGTAAGTTACCTCCCGAAGATTTCTCAGAATATTCAGAAAGCAAAAGGCTGGTTCAAAGAAGCTTTTGAGAAGATAGATTACAAAAAAAGTTACAGGTATTGCTACTGTACAAAATCCAGTCATTTTAAATTCGTCATTGAAGAAGCGTTGAAAAACGATATTTCTATCGAAACGTCTTCTGCGTATGATATGGATATTGTAAAATCACTTTTTGATGAAGGAAAAGTTGATAAAAATATTGAAGTAATCTGTAACGGTTTTAAAACCGATGATTATCTGGCGAAAATTTCAGATATGATCAATAGTGGTTTTGAAAATATTACACCGATTCTGGATAATTACCGTGAATTGGATAAGCTTACCGAAAGCATCGACACCACATTCGATATCGGAATCAGAATTGCTTCTGAGGAAGAACCGAAATTCGAATTTTATACCTCAAGATTAGGAATCGGATATAAAGACATTATTCCTTATTACAGTCAGAAAATCGCAGAACATCCGAATGCAAGACTGAAAATGCTTCACTTTTTCATTAATACCGGAATCAAAGACACGGCTTACTATTGGAATGAATTATATAAATGTCTTCGTGTTTATGCACGTTTGAAGAAAATTGCTCCGGAAGTAAATTCATTAAATATTGGTGGTGGTTTCCCAATCAAAACTTCTTTGAATTTCGATTACGATTACCAGTATATGGTGGAGGAAATTGTTTCTCAAATTAAAAAATTCTGTGAAGAAGAAGGAGTAGAAGAGCCAAATATTTATACTGAATTTGGAAGTTTTACAGTAGGAGAAAGTGGTGCAAATCTTTATAAAATTATTTCTCAAAAACGTCAGAATGACAGAGAAAAATGGAATATGATCGACTCATCTTTCATGACAACGCTTCCCGATACCTGGGCAATTTCAAGACACTTTATTATGCTACCGTTAAACCGTTGGGAAGATTCTTACGAAAGAGTTTTCTTAGGAGGTTTGACCTGTGATTCTGATGATTATTACAATTCTGAACAACACACCAACGCTATCTATCTGCCTGTTTTCAGTGATACAAAACCTTTGTACATAGGTTTTTTCCACACCGGAGCGTATCAGGAAACAATTGGTGGTTATGGTGGAGTTCATCACTGTTTAATGCCTCAACCGAGACACATTTTGATTCAGAAAGATGAAAACGGTGAATTTCAATATGAAATTTTCAGAGAAAGACAGGAACCGGATGATATATTGAAACTTCTTGGTTATAAATAATCTTATCAATAGGAATGGGCTTTAGCCCGTTTTATGTAAAATAAATTCAATTGGCTTTAGCCAAAGTTTAAAAAAAATAGCTCTCATAATTTGAGAGCTATTTTTAGTTGAAATGATGTGAAATTTTATCTTTCTCTATCTCAGAATAATCGGTAATGACCATGTTTGCCAAACTGTAATCCTGATTATGTGAATGAAAACTTTTGTAAGCAGTGCAGAAAATATTGGCTCTGTGTGCGGCTAAAATTCCGTTGGTAGAATCTTCGATAACCATACAATTTTCAATCGGTTCATTTGCCAATTTTGCGGCCAATTGGAAAATTTCAGGATGAGGCTTTGACTCTTTGAGATCAGCACCACTGATTTTTCCACTGAAATATTTTTCCAGACCAAATTTTTCGAAAACCATGTTAATGGTCGTCATCGTTGCAGAAGATGCTAAAATTAATTTGATATTGTTTTGATGATAATGCTCAATGAGTTCTCGTACACCGGAAATTAAATCAAATTCTTCATCATTATAAAAGTAGTCTTTGAAGTGAGCTCTTTTAATGGTAGCAATATCTTCGTGCGATTGAGAAAGTCCGAAAGTCTGAATTAAAGTTTCGCAAACTTTTTTTGTAGAAGCACCGGTAAATGAAGTGTAAAGTTCTTCAGAAACATCAGCATTCAATTCTTGAAATGTTTTGAAATAAGCTTTTCTGTGCAGCGGTTCTGTGTCAACAATTACCCCATCCATATCGAAAAGCACCGCTTTTAAGGACATATTTTTTAAATTTTTGCAAAGTTAAGTTTTTTGGATGGATGTTGGAAGCGGGATGTTGGAAGCTTAACAGTCTATAATTTTCAGAATTTGTTATAAAACAGATAAGAGGTATTGCTCAATCTGCGTAATCTCCAAAATCTGCGGGAGACTAAAATAATTATTTTCAGGCATAAAAACTTCCAACTTCCATCATCCATCTTTCATCTTTCATTATCTTTGCAAAAATCATTTAATTCTAAATAAAACATGAAAACATACGCAGGAATTCCTGAAGAAAATGCTTCATTAGAAAATTCGAAAGTAGTTTTGGTAACAGTTCCTTACGACGGAACTTCAACTTGGGGAAAAGGTGCAGACAAAGGTCCTGAATTGTTTTTAGACGCTTCTGAAAACATGGAACTGTACGACATCGAAACAGGAACAGAGCCTTATCTTGAAGGGGTTTACTTAGCTGGAGAAGTTTCTGAAAGTTCAACGCCTGAAGCCATGACGGAAGCGGTTTATCAGAAAACAAAAGAACTTTTGGCAACAGATAAATTATTCACGCTTTTTGGTGGAGAACATTCGGTTTCTATCGGTTCGATTCGTGCGGTTGGAGAAAAATTTGAGAATCTGACAGTTCTTCAGTTAGACGCTCATACAGATCTTCGTCCGGAATTCCATGGTTCTACTTCCAATCATGCTTGTGCGGTTTTTGAAGCTAATCAGAAACATAATTTGGTTCAGGTGGGAATCCGTTCTATGGATGTGGAAGAAACAGAATATTTACCAGAAGGCAGAGTGTTTTTTGCTCACGAAATTGCCAATAATGACAATTGGGTAAATGATGTTTTGGAAAAAGTTTCAGGAAATGTGTATATCACCATCGATCTGGATGCTTTTGACCCATCAATTGCACCATCTACAGGAACTCCTGAGCCGGGTGGTTTACAATGGTATCCGACATTGGAATTGTTGAGAAAAGTTTTCGAAAAATGTAATGTTGTCGCTTTTGATATTGTTGAGTTGATGGATTCCGCTTATGCAAAACCAACAGCATTTTTAGCTGCAAAACTATATTACAAAATGTTGGCGTATTATCATATTAACAGAGATTAAAATTTTTTGCAAACTGATTTCAAAATAAAAAAATTTAAACACATAAGTCGCAAGAGTTTTAATCTGATATACATATTTGGAACACATAAGCTTTGAAAATCTTTGATTTTTTTTCTGTGTTCTAAATATTATCAAAAATTTAAGCTAATAACTAATGTGACTTATGTGTTTAAAATTATACAGTTTCAGACTTTCTAAAATTTCACAGGAAACGGATTTTTTCCTTCGGTTTTTCTTCTGACATTTGTGAGGTAAAATAAATTGAAATGTCCACACAACAGCAAATAGATTACCAGAGAATTGCAAAGGCGATAGAATATATTCAGAGCAATTTTAAGCTTCAGCCTAATTTGGATGAGGTTGCTGAAAAAGTAAATTTGAGTCCGGCCCATTTTCAGAAGATATTTACGGATTGGGCAGGAACAAGTCCGAAAAAATTTTTGCAGTTCATCAGTCTTGAACATGCAAAAAGTTTATTGAAAGAAGAAAAAGCCACTTTATTTGATGCAGCATTAGAAACCGGGCTTTCCAGTACGAGCAGATTGCACGATTTATTTGTGAACATTGAAGGAATGTCTCCTGCAGAATACAAAAACGGCGGAAAAAACCTGAATATCAGTTATAGTTTCTCTGAAAGTCCGTTTGGGAAAATCATCACAGCATCTACCGAAAAAGGCATTTGCTATATGGCTTTCGAGGAAAATAAAGAACAAGCATTGAAAGATTTACAGAATAAATTCCCCAATGCATCTTTTTTTGAAAAAGAGGACGAACTTCAACATAATGCTCTATCTATTTTCAATAAAGACTGGTCGAAACTTAACACGATAAAGCTTCATCTCAAAGGAACCGATTTTCAGCTGAAAGTCTGGGAAAGTTTACTTAAAATTCCTTTAGGAAAACTGTCAACTTATGGGAATTTAGCCAACGAAATTGGTAGCCCTAAAGCATCAAGAGCTATTGGAACCGCCATTGGAAGCAATCCTGTTGCATTTTTAATTCCCTGTCATCGTGTAATACAGTCTTCGGGGAAAATCGGAGGTTATATGTGGGGAAGTGATAGAAAACAGCTGATTATTGGTTGGGAAAGTGCAAAGATCTATTCAGACGATTCTATATTACTGTAAATGATTTCTCCCACAGATTACATGAATTTCCACAGATTTTTTGTGTTTATTAGTGAAAAATATTTGTGTAATTAGTGTTTGAATTTTTTAATATATAAATTATTTGACTGATGAATTTATTCCACGAAATACAAGATTTCCCAATCAATATTCTTCCCAAAGACGGCGTTACAGAATATTACGGAAAGATTTTCTCTGATGCTGAATGCGAAAAATTTTATAAATATTTATTCAACCAGATTCCTTGGGAAAATGATGAAGCAGTTATTTTCGGAAAACTGATTTATACCAAAAGAAAAGTCGCATGGTTTGGTGAAAAAGAATTTGAATATACTTATTCCAACCGTACGAAGTATGCAAAGCTCTGGACTCCGGAATTATTAACTTTAAAACAAAAATGTGAAGAAGCTTCCGGAGAAACGTACAATTCCTGTCTTTTGAATTTATACCACGATGGTAGCGAAGGAATGGCGTATCACAGCGATGGGGAAAAAGATTTGAAAAAACACGGAGCTATTGCATCTTTAACTTTCGGAGCGGAAAGAAAATTTTCTTTCAAACATAAAGTTTCTAAAGAACGGATTGATATTTCATTAGAAAACGGAAGTTTATTGGTGATGAAAGGAATTACTCAGGAACATTGGCTTCACCGACTTCCGCCAACTACAAGAGTAAAAACTCCAAGAGTGAATCTGACGTTTAGAACGATTGAGGAATAAGTCTTAATTGTACAGCATTTTTGTCATGCTGAAAGCATCTCAATGTACTCTGTTAACTTCGCTTAGATCCTTTCAGGATGACAAACTCGATGTTGATGATTTTGTAACTAAATATAAATGGCACAAATCATTAGTGTAAAAATCTGCATCACTGCAAAATCTGCGAGAGCAAAAAAAAGCTGTTCAAACCGAACAGCTTTTCAAACTTTATTTCAAAACCTCAACCTCAATCGCCGAGTCTTCAAAAATTTTGATGAAGGCTTTTGTATAATCTTCTTTCGTAGCAAAATTCGGGTTTTCCATAAACTTCTGTGGATTAATGGCAAATAAAGGAAACCAAGTTGAAGAAATCTGAATCTGAATTTTATGTCCTTTTTTAAACGTATGAACGACATCCTGCAACCTGAAATTGACTGCGGTTTTCTGATTAGCAATCAAAGCTTCACCTTTTTCTCTGGAGTTTCTGAATCGTGCAGGCATAATCTCACTTCTTACCATTTGATGATAATTTCCGTAAATCACGCCTTCTTTTTTCTCGATTGGCTTAAAATCTTCAGGGTAAACATCAATTAATTTTACTGCAAAATCCGCATCGGTGGTTGTCGAAGCAATATTTAATTTTGCTAAAATTTCTCCAGCAAATGTTATGTCTTCCGTTAAAATATCTGTTGTAAAGGTCAAAACATCGGGTCTTCCAACTGCAAATCTCTGATCTTCCGACATATAATTTCTTGGCGTAAATCCATTAAAATCTTTCAGATTGTCCGAACTTAAAACCGGATTATTCGGGTCGCTGTAATATTCTGAAAATCCTTGCCCTGCAGAATTTTTTAAAGTTCCGTTGACTAAATAAAAGTTCACTTTCTTTGATTCTTTCGGCGGATAAGTTGCAAATTCACGCCACTGTTTTGCTCCTGTATCATACATCAATGCTTCCGGCAAGCCTGCGTCTTGTTTTGTATTTCCTTTTAAATAATGATTGAAAAATTTCGTTTCAATATTTTTTTGGTAATAGGTTGCGATGCTGTCTCCGAAATAAATTTGATTGTGAAAATGTTTGCCTTCTTCACGTCCCCACCCTCCATGTGAAAACGGTCCCATTACGATGGTGTTTTTGGCTTTCGGACTCGTTTTTTCAATGGTTTTATAAATATTTAATGGTCCTGAAAGATCTTCCGCATCAAACCAACCTCCGACTGTCATTACTGCATGATTGATATTTTTCAGATGCTGCAATAAACCTCTTTTCTGCCAGAATTCATCATAATTGGGATGATTCATAATCTCTGTCATGAAGAAATTATTCTTGTAATATTTTTCATAACCGTCTTTTAAAGTACCCATGTCTCTGTAGAATTTCAAACCGTCTTCAGAAGTCGATTTAATCATAGAATCAGAATACCAAGCTTTGTTTTCAGGTTTTGTTTTCTGAACACCGAAAACCGGGAAAGTTTTAAAATAACCCAACATAAATCTCCCGTTATGCAGAAAATCGTCGTTCCAGAAATCTGAAATTGGAGCCTGTGGAGACGAAGCTACCAAAGCAGGATGCTGTGCTAAAGTTCCTACCGCCGTGTAGAAACCGGGATAAGAAGTACCAAACTGGCCAACTTTTCCGTTGTTGTGTTTGATGTTTTTAATTAAATATTCTATTGTATCGTACGTATCGGTGCTTTCATCAACATCTTTTTTCGTTTTTCTTTCAACCTGCGGTGTCATATTGGTGAAAGTTCCCTCACTCATGTATCTTCCGCGAACATCCTGATACACAAAAATATATTTGTCATTCATCAGATATTTATTTGGTCCAAGACTTTTGCGGTATTCATTTTCCCCGTATGGTGCGATGCTGTAGCAGGTTCTCTGCATCAGAAAAGGATATTTGTTTTTATTGGAAATATCTTTCGGAATATAAACTGCCGTAAACAGTTTCGTCCCGTCACGCATCGGAATATAAAATTCCTGTTTTGTAAAATTGTCTTTTACATAGTTTTCTTGTGGTTGAGTTTGTGCATTTCCAAAGATGAAAAGCAAAATAAAGAATATTGAAAAATCAATTTTCATGAATAAAATTTGATGCTAATTTATTAATAAAATGCGACTTTGCTCAATATTTAGATGTATTACTAGTTAGTATTTAAACAAAAAACATCCCCAAAAAGGAGATGTTCTATATTTTAAAATGAATTCGGAAATTAAGCCCTCAAATATCTTGAATAAGCATACCCTTCCTGTCCGTCGGCAGTTTTTACTTTCCACCAGTCGTCAGAAGTTTGTTCTACTAAAGTGACAGAAGCGCCTTTAGCTGCTTTTCCTACAACAGCTGCTTCAGTTGAAGGTTCCTGTCTGATGTTTAAGTTTGACTCTTCGGTTGCTACCGTAAGGTTTGTTCCTGCAGCAAGACCAGAAACCTGAACATCCAGATTGATGTCTGTCGCAGAATACGTAGAGTCAATTGCTCCTAAAGCATTCCAAACAGCATCTTTAGCAGCAGTGTTTGAAGCATTTCCGGAAACATAAAGAATACCGTCCTGCTCCTGAACCTGAAGATTAGAGATTCCTGCAGACTGAGCAGCAGAAACTACACCTGAATATTTATCTTGTAATGTGCTCATCTTAAATTATTTTACGACTAAATTATTGTTATACTTTCCTACTTTTAAAGCATCAACAGATTCTTTGATTTTTCTCGCCTGAGCTGAAGAAACATTACCTGTTAAGGTTAATTCCCCGTTTACAACTTCTACTTTCACAGAAGGAAAATCTTTTACGGCATCCTGTACCTTTTGCTGAACAGCAGGATCTACAGCTGATGTTGTTTCTACCGGTGGTGGAGGTGGAGCAACTTCTACAGTCGCCATATCATGTACGTCTTTTACTCCTTTAATTTCTTTTAGAGATTTAATCGCAGCATCTTTTTCTGCCTGAGAAGCAAATGTACCACCAAGATGTGCCACACCTTCTTTTACTTCAACAGTTGCTGTAGGACTTGCTGTAATTACTGTAGTAGCCTGAGTCTGAAGATCAGCATCGGATACCTTTTTTTTGCACGAAATAGCTCCAAATGATACTGCCAAAGCTAAGGCAGACATTACGAATGTTTTTTTCATAGTTGATTTAATTTAATGTTTTGTTAGACTCAAATGTAACAATAAATTTTATACCAAAACACAAATACTTAAAAATTTAGAAAAACATATACGAAATATTTTATGATTACGATCCTATTTGCTTTTCGTCTAATAGTCTGATTTATAATCTTCTTTCCTTAATCTTCCATAATATTTGAAAAACATTATATTTGTGGCAATTGATAATAAATATGAAAGGACAAAACAAATTATTTTTTGCCATCATCATTGCGCTGGTTTTAGGCGTTGCGATTGGTGGCTTCGTTCATTTACAATATCCCGAAAGCGCTGAACCGTTTTCAAAAAACATTAAACTTCTCGGAACGGTTTTCATCAGATTGGTACAAATGATCATTGCTCCATTGGTTTTCACAACCTTGGTGGTAGGAATAGCCAAAATGAGCGATATCAAAATGATTGGTAGAGTAGGAACAAAAGCAATGCTTTGGTTTATTTCTGCTTCACTGGTTTCTCTTTTCATTGGTTTGATTTTAGTAAACTGGCTTGAACCTGGTCACGTTACAAAACTTCCTATTCAGGATGCAGCTTCTGCAGAAGAATTGATTAAATCGAGTAAAGGTTTTTCTATGGAAGATTTTGTGAAACATATTATTCCTAAAAGTATTTTTGAGGCTTTTGCAACCAATGAGGTTCTTCAGATTGTAGTTTTCTCGATTATGTTTGGAGTAGCTTTGGCAAATTTAGGTGATGAATATGCTCAGCCGGTCATCAAATTATTCGACGTTATTGCCCATGGAATTCTGAAAATGGTTGGCTACATTATGTGGTTTGCTCCGTTTGGAGTTTTGGGTGCTATTGCAGCCGTTGTCGCAACGAATGGTTTTGAAATATTTAAAGTCTACGCCATTTATCTGAGAGACTTTTTCTTTGCTATCGGTGTTTTGTGGTTGGTTTTATTGTTAGTTGGATATATGATTTTAGGAAACCGTCTTTTCGAATTATTAAGAAGAATAAAATCTCCTTTGCTGATTGCGTTTTCAACAACAAGTTCAGAAGCCGTTTTCCCAAAATTGGTTGAAGAATTGGAAAGATTCGGATGTAACAATAGAGTAGTATCATTTATTTTACCTTTAGGATATTCGTTTAATCTGGATGGAAGCATGATGTACATGACGTTTGCATCAATTTTTATCGCTCAGATTTATGGAATCGAAATGTCAATCGGGCAACAGATAACCATGCTTTTGGTTTTAATGCTAACTTCAAAAGGAATTGCCGGTGTTCCAAGAGCATCTTTGGTCATCATCGTGGCAACATGCTCTATGTTTGGAATTCCGCCGGAAGGAATCGCCTTAATTTTACCAATCGACCACTTCTGCGATATGGCAAGAAGTATGACCAATGTTTTAGGAAACGCTTTGGCAACTTCGGCGGTCTCAAAATGGGAAGGTCAGTTGGATAATCATGGCGGAGATATGTAAGATGTCAATTTAACTAACGTTAGTGAATGGTCAATAGTGAATTTTAAATTTGTTATTGACCATTTATTTTTTTAGGAGCAATTTCCCGCTTTCCGTTACAATCTTTTTTTAGCAAAAAAGGATTTTCACTACAATCGGGGCTAAGAAATAAGTTGATAATTTAAATATTGGAAATATTTTTCAAGTTTGTCATTCTGAAAGAATCAAAACATACATTCCTTATTTTATTATGTCAAAACTTCTTCAGAATGATAGAAATAGTATTACTTTGCTGAGTAGAACGCCTTTGCGAACGGAAAAATATTCTCAATCATTTAAAAGAAACTTTGCGAACTTTGCGTTTAAAATAGATTCTTCATTACGCTGCGCTTCTTTCGGAATGACAATGCAATAATAAAAACTTTAATTCATGAATTTACAAAATCATAAAAACTCAATTATAGAAAACGGATTTACAGTAATAAACAATATTTTTTCAGACGAAGAAATTGAAAAGATTTCAGCAGTTATTCAAAATATAGACATCTCAAAAGAAACCTTTCGAAAGTCGGAAGATCTTTTTGCAATCCGTCAGTTTTTAAAGGAAATTCCCGAAGTAAAAGATTTGATTTTTAATGAAAATTTAAAAACAATCATTAAAGAAATTTTTGGTGAAAACTATTTTACAGTTAAAAGTATTTACTTTGATAAACCTGAAAATTCCAACTGGTATGTTGCTTATCATCAGGATTTGACAATTTCTGTCGATAAAAAAGTAGAGTTGGAAAACTTCGGACCCTGGACGACCAAACAGAATCAGTTTGCAGTACAGCCTCCTTTAGATATTCTTGAAAATATTTTTACCATAAGAATTCATTTAGACGATACTGATGAAAATAATGGTGCTTTAAAAATTATTCCGAAATCTCACGCCAAAGGAATTTACAGACCGGAAACCATCGACTGGAATGTAGAAACTGAAAATATCTGCAAAGTAGAAAAAGGCGGAATTATGATTATGAAACCATTAATTCTTCACGGCTCAAATCGCACAACAAACGGAAAGAAAAGAAGAGTGATTCATATTGAGTTTTCTGATAAAGAACTGCCGGAAGAATTGAATTGGTCGGAGAGGATCAATTGATTTAAAAATTATTCAATAAGTTTCGGCTAAAGCCAATGGAACTTTTATATCTTGATAAACGGGCTAAAGCCCGTTCCTATTGATATATTAAAAAATAATCTCACGCAGATTATTCGGATTAAACAGATTCATAAAAGAAAATCTGCTCAATCAGCAAAATCTGCATGAAATATAAAAACAAAAACCTCTTTCCATCAAAAGAGGTTTTATTATTTATTTTGAATTTTTCGTTTCGGCTTCAGCTTTTTTGGCTGCTTCCTCTTCTAAAGATTTTTGATAATCTTTGAAATCATCATCGGTTTCGTTCAAATCTTCTTTTTGATATTTTCCGGTTTCAACTTTAAATGTATCGGAAGGTCCCGTAATTTTAATGGGAATTCCGATAATTCCGAAAGGTGGCAGACCTAAACGCATTCCGACATTGATGTAGCCATCCAAACTTACTTGTCCTTCAATTCTTGGTCTGAAGCCGGCAATTTTAAACTTCGTTCGTTCGATGGTAATAACGTTGTCTTTTATGGTTGTTTTAATACCAACTTTACTCACTTTTGCATCGTGCAGAGCATCGGTTGAAGTTTTTTCAGCTACCGAATTGAATACTTTAAATCCGTAAAACTGAATATCTTCCAGAGTCAAAATACCGTCTCCTTTTATCGTCTTCAGTTTTGGAAAAAAATCTGCTCCCAAATCGCCTTCCAAATGGTAATCCATAGAAACTTTTCCGTGCGCTTTTTCTGCTGCGGAAACCATTTCTCTAAATAATGTAATCTCTTTGTAGGCTCTCTGGATATCAAAGTTTTTAGCTTTTGTATCAATGCTGAATTTCGCTTTTTTAGCGTTGATGGGAGTGTAAGTTCCATTAGCGTTAAATGTTGAGCCAATCATTCCAAATTCTGTTTCATTGAGTGATAAATTTCCACCTTTTAAAGCTAAGTTGCCTTTAAAATTATTCAGTTTAATATCTTTAAACAAAATTTCGTTGGCATTTCCGGTTATGGTAATGTCGAGATTTTTTGGTAATAAAATCACTCCCTCTTCTGCAGATGAAGAGTTTGAAGATTCTCCTGAATTGTACGCCATAAAATCATCAATATTAACTTTTTTTGAAGTAAAACTGATGTTTCCGCTCAAGTTTTGATCTTTTAGAATATAATTAATGTAATTGCTCACATTGCCGTTGAATACAAACATATTTTTCTTGTAACGGGCTTTCACATCTTCAAATTTAAGCTGACTTCCATTCAGTTTAAACAATCCTTCTTTTATTACAAATTTACTTGGGAAAAACTTAGAATTGATGGTGATGTTTTCAATTTTCACAAAGCCTCGATTCTGGATGTTTTCCAGAGCAGCCCCGTTTTCACCTTTTAAACCAACATCTGTAGAAATCACGCCATTCACATCAAGTCCTTCAATAGGAAAAAGTTTATACAAATCTCCCAGGTTGAGTTGCCCTTTTGAATGAAGTCTGTAATCAAGATTATTCAGATTTTTTAAATTGGCTTTTACCGTGAAAGGTTTTCCTGCCAAAGTAAACGAAATAGGAAGAATATTGATGTTTAAATCATTAAATGAGCCTCTGCCGCTTTTTACTTGGGTTTCTACATTGATATTTTCTAAAGGAAGCTCAGGATAACTGTCTAATTTTATGTAGCCGTTTTTTAACGATAAAGTACTGTTGGTTACAGGAACTTTTTTTCTTTTGGGTTCGTAGGTTCCGACAGCTTTTGATTTTATGAAAACGTCACCTCGCATATTGATCCCTTTTACAGGATAAATTTTGTAGATGTCTTCCAGACGGACTTTTGCTGTAAAATCCGCATCAATAGGGTAGTTGTATAAATTTTTTATTTCAATTTTACCTTTTGCGTAATTATCCAGTGCTTTTGCATCAATGTTATGAACTAAAACTGCCGTGTTTTTAAAATTACCATTTGTGTTTCTGATGTCCATATCAAGATTGATATGCTCTAAAGCAGCGGGCATTTCTCTCATTTTGAAATATCCGTTTTGTAAATCTGCATTCAGATCAAAAAGAGGAACTTTTTGCAAAGTGTTTTTTGAATCAGTAGAAATAAATCCTTTCCAGTTTCCGTTAAGTTTTATATTTCCTTTCGCGTCGATTTTTTTGTAACCAATCGCATTTTTCAAAGCCTCAAGATTGATGTTTGAATCTATATTTCCTTCCGAAAACATTTTAGGGCCATTTTCAAATGTGAAATTTGTTCTGGTGTAACCATTTAATAAACTGAAGTCGAGCTCGCTTACTTTTACTTTAAGTTGATTTGGGTCCAAAGCCGGAATATCCATAACAGAACTCAGACTTAAGTTATTGATTGGCGAAGAAGATTTTTGATAATTGAAAAAACCGTTATTAATATTTGCTTCGATATGAATGTCGGGATTTTGCTTCTTAGTAGCATTTAAAATTCCTCTCATTGTAAACAAAAGGTCAGCTTTTCCTTTCGTTTCAATGTGTTTTGCATATTCCTGATAAGCTTCCGGCATTATTACAGGAACTGATTTTAAATTGGCATTCTTTGTCGTTATTTTTAAATCGTAAACCTGTTGTTCAGCGGGCATTTTCAAACTTCCCTGAAGATTAAACGGAAATTCTCCCAAAATCAAAGGATTATCTGTGAAATAAAAAGCCAATTGATTGGTATTGATTTTTGTATTGATTTTTCCTTTCAAAGGAAGGTTTTTAACCCAGACATCTTTATCGACTTTGAAAAGCGTATTTCTAATTTCAGTCTTAGCATTTAAACTTAAGATATCCTTCGATAAATCAATCAAACCGTCATAAGTTAAATCATCTAATTTCAGATAAGTTTTGCTTTGCTGATCATCATAAAGAAAATTAGAATTTGAAATTTTGAAATTCTGTAACGCTAAAGCCAAATTAGAATCGTTTTTCTCTTTAGATTCTTCTTCAGCAACCAGAATGTCGAAATTGTTTTTTCCTAAACTATCAATTTTCATCCGGATGTTTGCATTTTCAATATAAAGTTTATTGAAAATTATTTTATCTCCGAAAAGACTTGTGATGTCAACGCCTAAACCAATTTCTTTTGCATCAATAAGGTTTTCATTTTGAAAGGGCTTACTGGATTTTACAGACGAATTGGTTAATGTAACCGTAAGATTGGGAAAGTGCTTAAAGAAAGAAATATCCAAATCTTTAAAGTCTACTTCGGTTTTGATGTAGCTTTTTGAAATTTCTTTTATGCCGCTGTTGATAGAGTCTTTAAAAAAGTAAGGTGTTACCAAAAGAACGAGCATAATACTCCCTAAGCTTATACCTGAAATTTTTAAAACTTTAGATAAGGTCGATATTTTTGTTTTTTCCTTCTTCATAAGTGTCTTTAATATCAATATGCAAAATTAATTGATTAATAAAAACAAAACGAAATTTTTTAGACGAATATGAATTATTTATAGATGAATTTGAATATTTTTAAGAAATAAATACCACATTGGATATTGTATTTAAAAAATAAACCTCCTTCGGTTGAAAGAGGTTTAATTATAGAATTTAAATTTTTTTGACTATTTCACAGAAATTTCATCTACAAAAACATACGCTTCTCCACCTGCACCTTGATGCCATTCCGGAAGTTTTCCGAAGTGATAAGCTTTTACTTTTACATATCTTGCTTCAGTTGGAAGAACCGTTGTTCTGAAATCTTTTATCTGAACATTGGTGTCTTTCGGGTCGATATCATTTTCTAAAGTTTTCAGAAGGATAAATGTTTTTCCGTCCATTGAAGCGTAATATTCTACTTCTTTAGGCATTAAAATCCAAGCTCGGCTGTCCTGTAAATAAGTTGAAGAAATTTCGTTGATTTGCTGTGGAGATTTAAAATCAATAATCGCTTCCACAGTTTGTCCCTGATAACCCTGCCATTCTCCTTTTCTCCAGTTTACATCACCGTTGATCCCGTCGATAATTGCTAATTTTCCACCTGCAGTGTATTGCGGATTTACCGTTGCATTAATTTCTACATCCCAATGATTGGGTCTTCTGTTGAAATTAGCTGTTGTAATTCCGCTTTTTTCGCCATTCCTTTCTGCGTAGGTCGAAACAATTGTTGTTTTGCTGATGGTAAATGGTTCTTTGTAAACTTTAAAGGTTTTTCTTACATTTTTATCGCCTTCATCCAAAGTCATGTAATATACTTTGTCTTTTTCGTTCAATGGAGTGATTTTTACTTGTGTAGTAAAATCAAAAATTCTGTCTGCAGCAATTACGGGAGATGCTGTTTGTTCGGTGTATTTTAAATCTTTCGCAATTTTTACATTTTCAAAACCTAAAGTTTTAAGCTCAGTTTTCGGAGTGTTTTTAGTGATAACTCTTGTCGTTCCATCTTCTAAATGTAGTTTAACCTCATCAAAATAAGGTGTAACGGTTTCCCATTCAGGTTTTCCGGGAGTTACCGAATAAATTCCCATTGTGCTCAAAATGTACCATGCGCTCATTTGTCCGCAATCTTCATTTCCAATCAAGCCATCCGGAGAATTTTTGTAGAAATTATCAAGAATATATTTTATTTTTTCTTCGGTTTTTTGAGGTTTATCAACGAAATTATAAAGATAAGCGATATGATGACTCGGCTCGTTTCCTTGAGCATATTGTCCCATTAAACCTGTGATATCGACCTGTTCTCTTCCTGTTGTTTTATCAGAAGCAGCGAAAATAGCATCAATAAACTGTTCGAATTTTTCCTTTCCGCCATGTGCCTGAATCAATCCCGGAATATCCTGCTGAACTGAATATGAATAATGCCAAGAATTTCCTTCCGTATAATTATTGTTGACTTCATTAGGATCAAACGGTTCGTACCAGTTTCCGTTCTTTCTAGCCTGCATAAAACCGTTGTTTGGATTGTAAAGGTTTTTCCAGTTTTGAGAACGTTTCATGAAATATTCGTAATCTTCTTTCTTGTTTAAAATTTTCGCCATTTGAGCAATACACCAATCGTCATAAGCATATTCTAATGTTTTTGAAACACTTTCGTGCTCATCATCAATGCTGATATAATTTTTCTGTTTGTAAGCATTTAAACCAAAAATATCCTGTATCGCAGAGTTTTTTGAGGCCTCAAAAGCTTTTTCGTAATCAAAACCGGTAATTCCTTTTGCCATTGCATCTGCAATGACGGAAACACCGTGATAACCAATCATACA
Source organism: Chryseobacterium sp. RLHN22 (assembly GCF_051011795.1). Lineage (NCBI taxonomy): Bacteria > Pseudomonadati > Bacteroidota > Flavobacteriia > Flavobacteriales > Weeksellaceae > Chryseobacterium > Chryseobacterium sp. RLHN22. The sequence goes on along the minus strand of NZ_JBPCHW010000010.1, from coordinate 34,422 downwards.
TTCGGTTTCGTTGGAAGCCAATTCCCAAACAGGAATTCTTCCGCCTTGTTCACGTTGTTTAATAAAAGTATTAACGAAATCTGCCGTTCTTTTTCTGTCGATTAAAGTCATTAAAGGATGCGCTCCTCTGAAAGTATCCCAAAGTGAAAACACAGAATAATACCCGAAATTATTTGCTGTGTAAAATTTGTTGTCTCTTCCACGGTATTTTCCGTCAACATCCATGTTGATATTCGGTTGCGTGAAAACATGATACATCGCCGTGTAGAAAACTGTCAGTTTGTCTTTGTCATTAGATTTAACTTCAGTTTTCGAAAGTTCTTTATTCCAATCCGCAACCGCCTGATTTTGGATTTCAGTAAAATTATTTGATTTTCCTTCAGCCAACATATTTTTTGCCGCTCCTTCATAACCGGTCGGAGAAATCGCAACTTTTACACTGATTTTTTCTCCTTTTTTTACCGCTGAGGTAAATGCTAAAGCTAATTTAGTTCCTGAAAAAGTATTGTTTTCATTTTTACCGTTGAATGTTTTACCAGAAATTTTCATCGGTTTTGAAAACTCAATTCTTGCATAAATATATTGATTGGTTGCCCAGGCTTCACTTCTCCTGAAAACTTCTATGGTTTTGCTATCAATAATTTTAACTTCTCCCTCCAGAAGTTTGTCTCTGTGGTTTAAATCTAAAACGATATTGGCATTTCCTGCTTTGTTGAATTTATACTCGTGATATCCAACTCTCGCCGTAGTCGTCAAACGAACATCAATATTATGTTTGTCTAATTTAACCGAATAAAATCCGGCAGTTGCTTTTTCGTTTTTATGAGAAAATTTTGATGAATACTCTTTTGGCGTTAATCCCGGTTTTCCCATTGTAGGCATCAACATGATGTCTCCATAGTCAGAAACTCCGGTTCCGTTTAAGTGGGTGTGAGAAAATCCGTAGATCACAGAATCGGAATAATGATAACCGCTGCAACCGTCCCAACTTCCGTCAATTCTCGTGTCCGGAGAAAGTTGTACCATACCGAAAGGTACGATGGCTCCCGGAAAAGTATGTCCGTGACCACCCGTTCCAATAAAAGGATTTACATATTGCGAATAATTTTGTGAAAACGAATTATGAGCAATTAATCCTAAAAGAACGAATATTATTTTTTTCATGGATATTAAAATTAAAATCGCCCTAAATTACACAAAAATTCCTTCAGCAAAAGAATTTATCTATCAGTAAGTTTATTGATTCTAAATAGCTAAAAAATACGTAAATTTGTAGACAATTTATATTTTTATGTTGACTAAAGAAAAAGTTCAGAATTTCCTGAAAGAGATTGAGGTAGACGATTTGGTGACCAACTTTCAGCTTATGGGAAATGATGTTTATATCGATATGACTGCGCATTCTCCGGCAATGCATGAAAAGAAAAAACTTGAGGCAGCAATGAAACAGGCGTTTGCAAGTGAATTCGGAGAAGAGATTAATCTTAAACTAAAAATTGTTTCTCCGGAACCAAGTGAAATTCAGCAAAGCCAGATTAAAGGAAAACAAATTCCCGGAATTCAGAATATTATTGCCATTGCATCGGGAAAAGGCGGAGTAGGAAAGTCTACCGTTTCAGCAAACCTTGCGGTAACTTTAGCAAAAATGGGCTTTAAAGTAGGCTTATTGGATGCCGATATTTACGGGCCGTCTGTTCCTACCATGTTTGATACAGAAGGGCAAAAACCGATTTCTGTTGATGTAAATGGAAAGAGCTTGATGAAACCTATCGAAAATTACGGTGTTAAAATGCTATCTATCGGGTATTTCTCAGGAGCGAATCAGGCAGTGGTCTGGAGAGGACCAATGGCTTCGAAAGCTTTAAACCAAATGATCAGAGATGCAGCTTGGGGCGAACTTGATTTCTTATTAATCGACCTTCCTCCGGGAACTGGAGATATTCATTTATCAATTATTCAGGAAGTTCCGGTAACGGGAGCGGTGATTGTAAGTACACCTCAACACGTTGCTTTAGCAGACGTTAGAAAAGGAATCGCCATGTTCCAGATGGAAAGTATTAACATTCCTGTTCTTGGATTAGTGGAAAATATGGCGTATTTTACACCGGAAGAATTACCTGACAATAAATATTATATCTTTGGAAACCAGGGAGCACAATATTTAGCAGAGGATTTAAATATTCCTGTTTTAGGAGAAATTCCTTTAATCCAAAGCATCAGAGAAGCGGGAGATGTAGGAAGACCTGCAGCGCTTCAGGAAGGTTCTAAAATTGCTGAGATTTATACTGAAACTGCCAAGAAAATGGTAGAAAGTTTAGTGGAAAGAAATAAGTTTCTTCCTCCGACTGAAGCGGTGAAGATCACGACAATGGCAGGTTGCTCACCAAAAAAATAATTTAATTAATTTCAAAAATATTTTTGAAAACCAAACCCAAATATGGAGACAAATATAACACACGAAGACACTGTAACCCGAGTAATGGAAGCTCTGGAAAGCATTCGTCCGTTTCTGAATAAAGACGGCGGTGATATTGAGCTTTTGGATGTAAAAGATAATACTGTTTTTGTAAAACTTTTAGGAAACTGTTCAGGTTGTTCTCTTAATTTCTCAACTTTGAAATTAGGTGTTGAAAACACCATCAAACAACATGCTCCTGAAATTGAAAAGGTAGTAAATGTAGAGTAAAAAATAAGACGATATATTTTTTGAAGACAGACTTTTAGGGTCTGTCTTTTTTTATTTTTAATTAATCAAAGTTTAAATTTAGTGATATTCAATAGAAACGGGCTTTAGCCCGTTTTAAAAATTGAAAAATCCAATGGCTTTAGCCAAAATTTATTGTAGGTTTATTTTAACATTAAACTCTTCGAATATCTGTAGAATTTTATGGAACTTGGTTTTAAAAAGCTTTTTACTTTTTTGATGATTTTTCCAAGTTAATTCTTCAATCGATTTAACTCCAAAATCTCCTCTCAAGCAATCATAAAGTGCCGGAATGTTTCTCCCAAAATAACCAGCAATACCATTGATTTCTTCTCCAAGATTACAAAAGAATTCATCTAAATTGTGAAAGTTATTTCCATCAATTTGTATATTTAAATTTTCTTTTGAAGATTCATTAATCATATTATTTAAAGCAAAAACCAACCAACCTTGTAATTCATCCTTTTCAAAATTTCTCCAAATATTTTTACTAGTTATTTGGCTATTTACCTTCATTTTCCAAGCTTTGTAATAACCTTTTGGTTGATGCCAAACATAACCATTTAAGCTGAAATGATTCTTCTTTGATTTCGTAATTGTAATATTACTGATGAATGTTCCTGTAACGGTTGAATTTTTTTGATCTAAAAGATATACATAGCCTTGATTGTTAAAATTACAAGTCTCTTTTTCTATTTCAGATTTTAACTGTTCAAAATTTTCAATATTAATTAATCTCAGTTTGCGATAACCAAAATTAGTTTTATTGCTTTCTAGATTTTTGACGTCTTCTATAAGAGAGATAAATTGTGGTTCGTCGGATGTGTCAAGTGAGAATGCAAACATATAATGTATGATTATTGTTTTTGAATTATTTATCCTGTAAAATTTTAATACAGTCTTTCAAATCATTTAACCAATCAAAATTAATGGTTTGGTCTTTTTTGTATTTTTCATAAATGTGAATTATCATTGGAAGGTATTGTTCACTATTTTTAATGTTGAGCAAAGTATCAAAAAACAAGGTGTCAAAATTTTCCTTATGAAGTTCAGATAATATTAACTCTTCAACTCTTTCATCATTTCGATTTGCAAGTCCCTTTATAGCTTCTTGTCTGATTTGGTCATTCTTTGATAAAGAATTTTTATACAGAATATCTCTTATTTCTTTAGTGTCAGTTTCTATTTGTGTTCCTAAGCCGAAAGTTGCCCAATCACGTATTCTTAGACTTTTATCATTTGCTAATTCTATAAGTATTTTTATTGCTCCATTTCTTTTAATTCCAAGTAATGAAAAAGTTAAAGCATATCGAATATCTGTAGAATTAGAACTTTTGAATTTTTCTAAAACACTGAAATGTTTATTTCGAATATACTTGTTGTTGTGACCAATTGCAAACAAGCTTTTAGAAATTAATTTTTCATCGGTAGAAGTTTCAAAAAATCCAAAGATTTTATCAAGCAATTTTGGTGTAGAACTTTTTCTGTCTTCTCCAAGTTGTGATAAAACATCAATTCCAATTTCCTGAAATTTTAAATCATCAGAATCAATAAGCGAAAAACATTTTGAAATCATTTCTGGTGTGACAACTTTTCTAAGTTCAAATATCTGATTCCAATAATTATTATTGGTCTTTGCTTTATATGCCCTTTCAAATAATTTTGAGACTTCCGATTCGTTCATTTGTATTTCGATAATAGTTTCAAGGTAAAATTAGTGAATTTCCAGACCCAAAAAAAGCCCCGAAAAATTCCGAGGCTTCAAGTGTAAATTATTAAGAAAAAAAATTATTTCACGATGACTCTCTTTACTTCTCCTTCTGAAGTTTTGATTAAATAAACTCCGGTGTTCAGTTTTGAAGTATCAATGGTTAAAGCGTTTTTCTCTTTTCCAAGAATTTTTCCGCTCATGTCATACAATTCGTAACCCATTGCTCTGTTAAAGTACATTGTATTTCCTTTGTTTACAGGATTCGGGAAGATGTTGAAAGTTGCTTTTTCGGTTTTCACTTCTCCTGTAGATAGGTTTGCAGGCATCGTGATATCGTAAATCGAAAGTGTACCACTGATTTCGTTGGCAACGACTACATAACCTTTTCCACTTGGATTATTGGTAATGTTTTCCGGTGCGATATAAGTAATTCCTTCAGGACCATTGTCTCCGCCGAATGCAGAAGTCATTCTTGAATGCTTGTAATCGGTAAATGTTACATTATTTGGGTCGGTTACGTTATAAACCATGACACCTCCTGTTCTTTCCAAAGTGATGAATGCAAAAGTCTGAGTTCCGATTTTTCCTAACGTTACGCCTTCCGGTTCAGGACCTTTAGCGCGGCTTCTGCTTTTTGCTCCGTTTGCTTCGTTATCGGCATTGAAAATTAATGGATGATTGGCTGCAATATATCTTTCAAACTGATCTCCACTGTCATAAACGAGTTGTTTTGTATCGGCATTGAAAATCGAGAATGATCTCGCTCCTAAAGCATTGATTTCTTCAAAATCTGCATCACCGTCTGTATTTCCGTTCACATTGGTCACTCTGAATCTTCCTAAATTATGTGAAGCTTTCAGAATAGAAGCATTCGGGAAAATGGCTGAATCTAAAGTATATCCGTTGGCTCCAACAGTTGTTCTTTCGCTGAATCCGCCTAAATCTTTTTCATCTCCTTCATTGGCTGTAACCAGATAATTGGTGTTTCCAATTTTGAAAGAAGCCATTGCATCAGGATTGTAATACGTTTTTACAGGCCAGTTGGCAATTAAAACTTCGCTATTGTTGTCTGAAGCATCAAAACCATTTCCTGGAAGACTCATGTCTTTTTTGCCTAATCCCCAAATGTTTCCTAAAGTATTATTGGCTAAATTAACCTCAATAATTCCGTTGTTTTCCTGACAAGAAACCCATGCTTTCTGGCTATCTGCGCTGATTGAAATGTATTCAGGCTCCAAATCCTGCGCTAAAGTACTCGTTGATTTTACTTTTCTTCCGCCTGAAGCGATGAATGCAGCTTCCTGAGCATTATATCCTGTGAAAGAAAGTGTCGTTACATTCGATTGCGTTAAAGCCGGAATTCCACCTGAAATATTAATGATAGAGATTGAACCTTCAGGATCTACGGTGTAAGCATCATTTGGTTCGCCTTCATTGGCAGTCATTACTTTTGTTCCGTCTGGTGTGAAAGTAACCATATCCGGTAAAACACCTACTTCAACCTGCTTTAGATAAGCTCCGTTAGTGTCAAAAAATACTACTTTTCCGCTTCCTTGTGGGTTGGTTGCGTTTGGAGAAGCTACTGCAACAATTCCGTTTTTCACGGCGATGCTTGTGATTCCACCGTAAGGAGCCATATCTACAGTCTGAATAACTGATGGTTGTGCCGGGTTTGAGAAATTAATAATATCAAAAACATCCGTCAAAGAACTGATGGTAAACAATCTCTGAGTTGCTGCGTCATGAACTACAATTTCGGTCGAACTCGTATTATTGCTTGAAGGATCAAAACTTCCGACATAATTCAACTGAATCTGGTTAGAAGGAACAGGAGCTGTTTTGTCGTTATCAATAATATAAACGGTAGAAGAAGTATCTCCCGTAATCGTCGTTCCTACAGGATTTTCAAGACTTAAAACAAAATATTCAGCCTGTTGTTCTGCTGCTGTATCGTCAATGATCGGAATATTTACCGTAACACTCGTTGTCGTTGGTGTAATGTTGGTGGTTTGGCTTGTGAATGTATAATCACTTGTGTTTGCAGTCCCGTAAGCAGTTTTTGCCACTAAATTTATCGTTGCGTTCGAAGGATTATTAACATTGATTTTAAATGCTAAAGTTCCCGCATTTTCATTGACTTTAATTAAAGTTTTATCTAAAGAGATGCTTGTTCCTGCCGTCGTGAAAGTACTTGACGTAGTTGTTGTCACTGCATTATCACTTGTGTCTTCAACCATGTTTGGTTTTAAAGCTAAATAATAAGTCTGACTCGGAAGCAAAGCCGTAGTAGGAGTTACCGTAATCGCATTATTTGCAAACGTTGTTGTAAACGGAACGGCTGTTCCTGTTGCATTGTTCAGTCTCAATTCTACAAGATTTTGAGCATTTGCAGCAGTAATCGCAGAGTTGTCAATCAATCTTACGTTTTCATTAAAGGTAATGGTAGGATTTATCGTTGTAGAAGCGTTATTTACATTGTTTGCCGGAGCATAAATCGCTGTTGGTGGAGTCGTATCAACTCCGCCGATTGATGTTGCATCTACTGTGAAGTTGTCAAATCTGTTATTTCCGACTGTGCCTCCTGTTCCCTGTGTAAACTCAACTTTAAGTTTGAAATTCGGATTATTCGAAACTCCTGAAATATTTGAAAAATCAAAAATAACCAATTGTGGATTTGCATCTTGCGGAGATACGGTTTGGTATGTTGTGTAAGTTATTCCGTCTAAAGAATAAGACCAAGTCTGAGTTCCCGCTCCGGAACCTGATCTTCTTGTCGTGAATTTTACCACAACATTGTTATAACCGGTTGTAGGTAAATTAAACTGAATATTTCCGTTGATCGGATAATTGTATCTTAAATGTGTTCCGGGAACATCTCCGTTTCTTGCATTAAAATTATCTATATTGAAATTCTGACCTGTACCTCCTGCAAAATCAATGAAAGTGTCGTTGCTTCCAGTTCCTGTTGATGCAGCAGTTATAGAACCGTTAAGAAGTGTGGAAGTTGGTGCTGTAATTGCGGCAACAGATGTGTTATTGTTGAAGTTCCAATAGTGTAGTAAAGTGTTTTGGCCAGAGACTGCGCCATGAAATAAAGCGGCAATAGGCAAAAGTCCTCTCAAAAGGTATTTGTTCTTCATTTTTATTAATTTAGATTGTTGCAAAAATGAAGATTGTACGTTGTGAGGATTTTAAGGGAATTTTAAGAAATGATTAATAATTACTTCTCATCTGATGCTATTTTTTAAATATTTATTAAATAAAAAAAGACAAACTGATATTGATCAATTTGTCTTATATTCTGAAAATAATGATTTAATTATTTTTTCTTTGAAACTTTATCATAAATATTATGTATCAAACCATCCGCAACCGAGATTTTAGGAACAAAAATTCTGCTGATTTCAGACCAGGTCATTACGTTGTTGTAGATTTTCAAAGCATGTCCCAAAACGTCTGCACGATCTTGGCGTAAATTGTATTTACTCATCCTTTCATCTACGGTAAGTGCGTTGATTTCTTTGTAAATCTTCTTCAGATACGTTGCAGACATCGGTTTTCCGTCTTTGGTCTTGCTCATCGAAAAAGCTTTGTTGATGTTTCCACCCGAACCGATCGCAACAATAGGTTTCTTGCTGTTGATATTCTTTCGGATTTCTTCTTTCATTTCTTTCCAGTTCTCTTCGCTTACTAAATCGTTCAATAATCTGATGGTTCCGATGTTGAAAGACCTTTCGTAAACCATTTTTCCGTTTTCATAGAACGTAAGTTCGGTAGAACCGCCACCAACATCCACATAGAGATACGCAAAGTCTTTATCAAGCCCTTCTGCAACGTGGTTTTCATAAATTAAAGTAGCTTCTTCGTCTCCGGAAATAATTTCAATGTCAATCCCTGAAGATTCTTTTACTTTTTTGATGATTTCCTGGCCGTTCGCAGCGTCACGCATGGCACTGGTTGCACAGGCACGCAAATGTTCTACCTTATAAATTTTCATCAGATCACTGAAGATTTTCATAGAATCGATGACCATTTTTTGCCTTTCTTCACCGATTTTTCCGAGTGTGAAAACATCCATCCCCAACCTTAAGGGAATTCGTAAGAGATTAAGCTTAATAAATTCGGGCTTTCCATTCTGAATTTTTACTTCATTTATTAAAAGTCTGGCTGCATTACTTCCTATGTCTATCGCTGCAATGATCATTGTAATTCTGGTTGTTAAATCAGTGGTTTTTTAATTTCGAAATTTACGAAAATTATTCTCTGTATAAGGACGCTTCGTTCTGTTGCACTCTATTTTTTACCTGCCTTAGCTTTTAAATACCGGTAAGTTTCAATTTGCGAACGACATTCCTTTTTATCATTTCTGATATATTCGTTGCTAAGCTTTTTATCTAAAATTCTTGCTTTTACATTATCACTAAGCTGAATATCCAGAATGTCTTTAATCTCTTTTTTTAAATTTTTATCGGTGATTTTTGCAGCGGCTTCGATTCTGTAGTCAAGATTTCTGGTCATCCAGTCGGCTGAAGAGATATAAATGTCTTCAGACCCTTTATTGTAGAAATACATTACTCTCGCATGTTCCAGATATTCGTCGACAATACTTATGGTTTTTATTTTTTCTTTAAAATCTTTTTGGTTGACAGCACAGTAAATTCCACGAACAATCATTTTAATAACAACACCGGATTGAGCGGCTTCGTATAATTTGGTAATTAGAGCACGATCACTTACCGAGTTGGCTTTTACAATCATCTCTGCTTTTCTTCCTGCTTTGGCTTCATCAATTTCTTTATCAATATGATGAACGATTTTTTCACGCATAAACTGCGGACAAACCATTAAAGATTTACATGTTTTTAAAACTGATAAATAATCATCTTTTGGTCTTTTAAGAACATTAAATACTTTATTGATATCTGCCATTATGCCACGGTCGGCTGTCATAATCAAGTGATCGCCGTAGATTCTTGCTGTTTTTTCATTAAAGTTTCCGGTGCTCACAAAACCATACTGTATTGTCTTGTTATTGGCGCGTTTTTTAATCACACAAAGTTTTGCATGGACTTTTTTATCAGGAATTCCCGTTAAAACAGTTATTCCTTCAGGCTCAAACATTTCTTTCCACATCAGATTAGATTCTTCATCAAACCTTGCCTGAAGTTCCAGCATTACCGTAACTTCTTTTCCGTTTCGGGCAGCGTAAATCAATGCATTGCTGATTTTCGAATTGCTGGCGAGACGATATGCAGTGATCTGAATAGATTTGACATCAGGATCCATTGCCGCTTCACGAAGAAGGTCGATTACCGGAGTATAAGTATGGTAAGGGAAAGTTAGGAGAACATCATGTTTTAAAATAACATCTGTTACTCTCTCGCCATGTTCAAAAGCCTGATGTGTAAAAGAAGTTCTTTCTACGGGTCTTTCATACTTTTCAAAAACATCAGGGAAATCCATAAAGTGTTTGAAATTGTGAATTTTTCCGCCCGGAATAATGCTGTCTTTTTTACTTAAATTTAATTTACGGATGAGAAGTTCAAGTAAAGCTTTATCCATATCCTTGTCAAATACGAATCTTGTTGGTTTTCCTTTTCTCCGATTCTTTAATCCTTTTTCTATTTTTTCTGCCAGATTGGTTTTGATGTCGTTATCAATGTCCATTTCGGCATCTTTGGTTACTTTAAATGCATTTGCAGCAAACTCATCATACCCGAAATAAGAGAAAATATGTGGCAGATTGAACGTTATTACATCTTCCAGAAGCATTACGTTTTTCTCTTCTGGATCTTCTGTCGGTAAAAGAACAAATCTCCCCACAAAACGGGACGGAATTTCTATAATGGCATAATTGCTGTGATAATTCCAGTCTTTTTTTCTCATTGCAACACCCAGATACAAACTTTTGTCTCTCATATATGGCATAGGAGTGTTTTCGTGCAAAAGGATCGGAATGACATTGGCTTCTACCACTTCATCAAAATACTGTCTTACAAATTCTTTTTGCTTTGAGCTTAAATTTTTTGAAGTTTTTATATAAACATGATGTTCTGCCATTTCACTCTGAATTTTTTTCCAGGTTCTGTCAAAATCATGCTGTTGTTTAATCACAATATCATTTATTTTTTGAAGAATCTTCGAAGGTGGCTGGTAAAAAGATTCGGCAAGTACCTTTTCTTTAAAATCCATAGCGCGTTTTAAACCCGCAACCCGTACTCTGAAAAACTCATCCAGATTATTAGAGAAAATCCCGAGAAAACGAATTCTGAGATGAAGCGGCACATTTTCGTCCATTGCTTCCTGTAAAACTCTTTCGTTGAATGATAACCATGTAATATCTCTGGGATTAAAATGTAATGACATATTTGTGTAAAATTTATCAAAAATACTAATAAAACTCTTCGATCGACGGGATTTAAAGTTAATTCTTAATTAAATTTTTAGTTAAAGCAAAATGATTCAGACAGGAAAATATTTTCACATAAAGTTTAGCAATAGGGCTGAGTCTGTCAATTTGTCATAAAACATTCAATGGTACAAATATTGAGAAAATGAGATTGTAAATTAAAATTTAAAAATTAGAAAAAATATAAATATTATGAGTAAAATAATTGGAATTGACTTAGGAACAACAAACTCTTGCGTTGCAGTAATGGAAGGTAAAGACCCTGTTGTTATCCCTAACGCAGAAGGCAAAAGAACGACGCCGTCTATCGTAGCATTTACAGAAGATGGTGAGAGAAAGGTAGGAGATCCTGCAAAAAGACAGGCGGTAACAAACCCTACAAAAACGGTTTATTCTATCAAAAGATTTATCGGAACGCACTTCAAAGATGATGCTTCTGAAATCTCAAGAGTACCTTATAAAGTAGTATCCGGACCAAACGATACGGTAAAAGTAAAAATTGACGACAGAGAATATACACCACAGGAAATTTCTGCAATGACGCTTCAGAAAATGAAGAAAACTGCTGAAGATTATCTTGGTCAGGAAGTAACAAGAGCGGTAATCACTGTTCCTGCATACTTTAATGATGCTCAAAGACAGGCTACTAAAGAAGCTGGTGAAATTGCTGGCCTTAAAGTAGAAAGAATTATCAACGAACCTACTGCTGCAGCGTTAGCTTACGGTCTTGATAAAAACCATAAAGATCAGAAAATCGCTGTATATGACCTTGGTGGTGGTACTTTCGATATCTCTATCCTTGATTTGGGAGACGGTGTATTCGAAGTATTGTCTACAAACGGTGATACACACTTGGGAGGTGACGATTTTGATGATGTGATCATCAACTGGATGGCAGACGAGTTCAAAGCTGAAGAAGGTGTTGACTTAAAAGCTGATGCAATTGCATTACAAAGATTGAAAGAAGCTGCTGAAAAAGCAAAAATCGAATTATCTTCTTCTCCTCAAACTGAAATCAACCTTCCATATATTACAGCTACAGCTACAGGTCCAAAACATTTAGTGAAGACTTTAACTAAAGCTAAATTCGAGCAGTTATCTGCTGATCTTGTAAGAAGATCTATGGAGCCAGTTGCTAAAGCGTTGAAAGATGCAGGTTTATCAACTTCAGATATCGACGAAGTAATCTTGGTAGGTGGTTCTACAAGAATCCCGATCATCCAGGAAGAAGTTGAAAAATTCTTCGGTAAAAAACCTTCAAAAGGAGTGAATCCAGATGAGGTTGTAGCAATTGGTGCAGCGATTCAGGGAGGTGTATTGACAGGTGATGTAAAAGACGTTCTTTTATTAGATGTTACGCCACTTTCTTTAGGTATCGAAACTATGGGTTCTGTTTTCACTAAATTAATTGAAGCAAACACTACGATCCCAACTAAAAAATCTGAAGTATTCTCTACAGCTTCTGACAACCAGCCGGCTGTAAGCATCAGAGTAGGACAGGGTGAAAGACCAATGTTCAACGACAACAAAGAGATCGGTAGATTTGACCTTACAGATATTCCACCAGCACCAAGAGGAGTTCCTCAAATCGAAGTTACTTTCGATATTGATGCGAATGGTATTCTAAGTGTTTCTGCTAAAGATAAAGGAACCGGTAAAGAGCAGTCTATCAAAATCCAGGCATCTTCAGGTCTTTCTGACGAAGAAATCGAAAGAATGAAGAAAGAAGCTCAGGAAAACTCTGCAGCAGATGCTAAGAAAAAAGAAGAAGTTGAAATCTTCAACAAAGCAGACGGATTGATCTTCCAGACTGAAAAACAATTGAAAGAATTCGGTGAAAAACTTTCTGCTGACAAAAAAGCAGCTATCGAAGCAGCTCACGCGGAATTGAAAACAGCTTTCGAAGCTAAAAATGTAGACGACGTAAAAGCTAAAACAGAAGCTTTAGATGCGGCTTGGATGGCAGCTTCAGAAGAATTGTATGCAGCTGGTCAACAACCTGGAGCTGATGCAGGCGCTCAAAATGCTGGAAATGCGGGAGGTGCAGAAGATGTACAGGATGCAGACTTCGAAGAAGTGAAGTAAGAATAATCAATCTATAAATTAATCCCCAAGCGAAAGTTTGGGGATTTTTATTGATAAGTTTCTTTGGATAAACAATTGTCAGAAACTTCTGATTAATGATTTATAATACTTTTGTTTTAAAAATAATTATTTATTACAATTCACAATATTATTTTTCAACAAAAAATTTGAAAATTGAAGCTTTTTAAAGCATTAAAATATTTTCAAATAAAAATAGAAAATCCCGAAGCGTAATTGCCCCGGGATTTTTCGTGATATATAATGTGATTTAGTGTCTTTTGAATAATACTTCATCCATTTTGTTCTGCTTTACGTAAATTCTCTGAAAACTTACGGGCATATATTGATATAGTAGATTCCACTGATTGGTATCGGTTTGTTTTTTAAAGCTTCTGAAAGATCTTACAAAAAGATTTTCAATAATTTGCTTTACGTTTTTCGTTCCGTTTCGATAGAGCCAGTCCATCATTTTGATGTTATGGTTTACAATATTAATTTTTGATTCCTTTAAAAGGTTTTTCAGGTGATCAACAGTTGTTTGGATAATTCCTGCAAAATTGTTTTGTGCGGAAAGTTGCACAATTTCCTTTTGTAAAGAAGGGTAGAATACTTTCAAATGTTCAATTGCTCCACTTTCATTAATTACTTTCTTCTCAATATTCTTCATTTTTAAATAGTTTTCAAAACATTCTTATTTCAGCTAAAACTGTACCAAAGCAAAGGTTTTTCAGATTAAATATTTTATTTGTCTATTTTTTTATACACTGTTTAGTGAATTTGTATTTTTTCTTTATTCATCGAGGTTTGAATGGATTTTGTTTTATTTTTGGTTTTTCTAAATAGTTGATTATTAATGCTAATTGTTTTGGGAAATTTGAGGTTTTATGTAATGAAATGCTTTAAAAATGTAATGAAAATTTCATTTCCGGATTTTTGATATTTTTTAAATTGATCTCTAAAGAAAAAAAGAATTTCCTTTTTTTAAATTTCAGAATAAATATATTTGCAATCCATAAAAAAATCAGCGATGTTTACAAAAATTGTAGTCCACAGAGTCGGAAATAAAATCAACGGAGAATCACTTATACTTTCACAGGAAGAGCTTCAGCTCGATGAAGGAACGGTAGAAATGCTTGAAAATTATTTTTTAGGCTCTTTTAAAACGGAAGAAACTTACCAGTTTTACAGCGATTCTTATTTGGTCAATAATCCGGTTTTCAGTTCGGTTTCTGAAATTTTTGACGACAAGGCCAAATTTCTTTGGGAAGCTGAAAATATAGCGAAGCATCTTTTCGAGGCAGCAGAAAATCCGCGTGTTCAGGGTGGAGAATTATTTATTGTTTTCTTTGAAGATGAAAGAGAGGGTGATGAAAAAGTTGATAAAATAGGAATTTTTAAAACAGAAAAAAGAGAATCATTCTTAAAAATATTCCCTCAAAACGAAACTTTTGAATTGGAGAAAGATCAGGGAATCAGCCTTTCAAAAATTGATAAAGCTGCTCTGATCTATAATAACAATAAAGAAAGCGGCTATGTGCTTTCGGTAGTTGACAACAATAAAAACGGTGATATGTATTACTGGTTTGAGGATTTCCTGAAAGTAAAACAGCGTGACGATGAATATTTTCATACACAGGAAGCTTTGATGGTGTACAAAGATTATATCACAAAGCAGCTTCCGCAGGAATTTGAGGTTTCAAAGGCGGATCAGGCAGATTTTTTAAATAAATCGATTAATTTTTTTAAGGAAAAAGAAGAATTTAAGCTGGATGAATTTGCAACCGAAGTTTTGGGAGACGAGCATGTGATCGAGAGTTTTAATAATTTTAAAACCGATTATGAGCAGGATATGCAGATTAACATTGCCGAAGAATTCCCGATCAGTGAAGCGGCCGTAAAAAAAACACAGCGCCATTTCAAAAGTATCATTAAATTAGACAAAAACTTTCATATTTACATCCACGGTGACCGAAAAATGCTGGAGCAGGGTCAGGATGAAAAGGGAAAATATTACATGCTTTATTTTGATAAAGAGGTGTAAAAACAAGAATAATCAAAAAAACTAATAACTTAAAAATAACATGGGAAAAAACTACAAACTTATAGCCATCACCGCGATGGCTATATCTGTTATCGGCATTATTAGCTGCCTGTTTTCTTTTTACGGAGTTTGGAAGGGAGCTTCACAATTTAATACAGTTCCCGATATTTTTCAGATTTTATTTTCTTTCACAACGCTTAATCTCAGTTTTACGAACAAGTTTGAGCACTCTGATATCTGGAATTTCATCTTTTATGTTCTTCTTTTTATCGGAGGACTACAGTTTATCCGTACAAAAGGCAAAGAAACCCGTTTTGTGGGTTTTGTTTTTTCGGTGATATTTTTAGAGGCTATTATTTTATTGCTGCAGAGCACATTCTATAAAGTTTTTATTATACAATGGGAAAATATAACGTCTAAGCAGGTTTTTTATCTGATGTTAAGCTACGTCGTGCTTTTTGGAGTTCTGTACTTAAGTTTCCGTATATTAAAGATTATTAAAAGCGAAAAAGAAATTGATATTATTAAAACAGAAGCAAAAACTACCGTTACAGATACGGGAAAATGGCAGCGTTTTTTTCACTGGATTGTGGATGCTACGATCATGGCTCTTATTCTCATTCCTTTTGTCATATCTTTAGGATATTGGTTGATGGAGTCTGATGTACTTAGGGAAAGCGAAGGCCTTAGAATGTTTTTCAGAAGCAGATGGTCTTTATATGTAATCGTTTTTGCATTCTTTTTTATTTATTATCCGGTTTCGGAGATTCTTTTTGGTTCTACTCCCGCAAAATTTCTTACAGAATCGAGAGTTGTCAACTCAAAAGCAGAATCGCCGGGTTCATCAGTTGTTTTCCTTAGAACTTTATGCAGAAATATTCCGTTTGATGCATTGTCTTTCTTTGCGAAAAGAGGATGGCATGATTCGCTTTCTGAAACTTATGTTGTAAAAGAAAAACGAACAGGTTTTAAAACGAATAAACTGCTTTGGATTTTACCCGTTTTAGCCATCTATCTTGCTGTAATGTATTTTGGGAAAAGATATTATTCTGAATACACCTCTCACCGTGAAATGGAAGACAGAATGTCAGAAAAACTGAAGTTTCTGGAATCTGAAATCAAAAACCCGAATCCAGGACAGTTTTTTGTAGTCAATGATATTGATTATTATGGTGATATTGATAATTACGGCTTTAAGATCGAAAAAGTAGAAGGCAATAAAATAACCATTAAAAGGATTATGGGTGAATTCCTTTCCGAATCAAATTTTTCGCAGGCAAAATACCTTTATCAACAACAGAAAGATTCAGCAAAAACATTTGTCATCAGAAAGGATGAATTCGTAAAGATGTTTCCTAAAAATCAAGAAGAATTTTATCGTCCATCTGTTACGATGGAATTTTTTGAACCGGGAATACGTTATAATATCGAAAATGTTTACAATTTTAATATTCCTTTCTTAGAAGCACAGATCAGCAACACAACAAATGATTATAGTGACCGAAAGGCAACTGTATATTTTACCAATCACGGCGCAAGCGGAACAATTACCAATATCAAAAATATAGAAGGAGATATGAAATGGAAGACAGGTTTCCCTGTAATTATAAGTAATCAAATCAATTCTCCTGCAATGATTGACGTAGAAAATTTTGATTTATCGGGAGAAAATGTATCTCAGATTGATGTCTTGGATTCTTTGAAGCAGAAACATACATATATTTTTAAAAATCGTGGTTTTCAAACCGAAATCACGAAGGTAAAGTAATACGGTTGCATTCTGCTGCAAATGCTTTGATGTTTATGGGTATAAATAGTGAATTATTATACTTTTTGTAGAGGTATAAAGTGTATAAATAATCTTTTGTTGAAAGTATTTAATGTTTAATTTTTTAACTATATGTTGTGTTTTTAATGGTTAAATTGTGGGTTTTACTTTAATAAATCATAATTTTAGTTAATTATTAGTGTGAAAGTTATATTACATACCACATTATGGTTGTTTCGGGTATTAATTTAGTTACCTTTGATAACTTATTTAGACTATTATGAATTTTGTAGAATGTCATGATGAGCCCATCCATATACCGGGCTATATACAAAGTTTTGGGTATCTGATTGGCATTGACACAGCTTCTCTTACCATTTCTTTTTTCAGCGAAAATATTACTGATATTTTTAATATCAAAAAAACGACAGAGTTATTCGGGAAAAAGCTATCACAATTCCCGGAAATTTTTCACAGTGTGATAAGCTCTGAGATCTTTAGCAATTCAGATTTTCTTTCAAGAAGAGAAAACGAAACATATTTTGATAAAATTATTCTGAACGCTAGAGAATATCATTTTTCGGTTTTCCGTGCCAATAATTATATATTTCTTGAGTTTGAAGCAGTTTTAGAAAACCATCGGAAACGTATTACCAATAAATATGATAATTTCTACATTATTGATAACGAGCAGGAAATCTGGGATCAGCTTCTTAATACACTCTTCAATATAATAAACTATGACCGGATCATGGTTTATAAATTTATGGATGATGGGTCAGGTAAAGTAATTGCCGAAAAAGCCAATAATCATCTGGAAAGCTATATGGGGCTTCACTATCCCGAACACGATATCCCAAGACAGGCCCGTGAATTGTACAGAAAAAAAAGAAAGAGAATATTTTCTAATGTACATTCAGAGCCGGTTCGCCTTCTGAGTCTTACCGAAGCAAATATCGATCTCACCTTTACTGCTACAAGAGCAATGTCGCCGATTCATGGACAATATGTGAAAAACTCAGGAGCGTCATCCAGTTTCAGTATTTCGATTATTATTGACGATCAGCTTTGGGGATTGGTAACCTGCCAGAATTCTGAGCCGAAACATATTGATCTTGAAGATCGCGTACAGTCAGGAATTTTCACAGTTTTGGCGTCCAATGCCTATTCTTCTTTTAAAGCTAAAAAAGAACTTGAATACAGGCTTGATCTCAACGAAAAGTTGAGTCGTCTGAAATCTGAATTCTTAAAATACGGAAGTCTTTTTGAATCTCTGGATGCCAATAAATCTGAACTGAGAATAATGCCCAAAGCTGATGGTCTGGTTATTATTTCAGATCATGATATGGTAACCGACGGGATGACTCCTGCTAAAGAAACGATTGATAAAATTGTTGATTGGGCATATCAGAACACGGTAGAAAATATATTTGTAAGCAATAGCTTTTTAAAAGACCACGGTAGAGAGCTCAATTTAGGTTCCGAGGCGGCAGGAATTATTATTTATTTCATTGAAAGAAGCAAAAAAGAGGTTCTGATGTGGTTTAGAAGAGAATTTGACGAACATATCAACTGGGCTGGAAATCCGGAAAAGAATATTGATGTAATTTCCAAAGACGGTGTGGAAATACAATACTATTCTCCACGAACTTCTTTTCAGGTTTTTACTGAAAATATCAGAGGAAGCTCTAAGAGATGGAGTTCTAAAAACGTCATTGCTGTCGATTTAATCAAAGATCTTATTTTTGAGACTTCCCACAAACAGTACATTACCATAAAAAAACTTAATGATCAGCTGAAAAAAGTGAATGAAGAGTTAGATAGCTTTTCTTACACCATTTCGCACGATCTCGGCACTCCGCTTACCGTAATGAAACTGAATGCTCAGATGTTGTTGAATAGTTTGGGAGATACTTCGGAAAAAAACAAGAACAAAATCAATTCAATTATTGACGAGATCGACAATATGGCAGAAATGATGCAGAATGTTCTCCAGCTAAGCCGAGCAAAGCATAGTGAAATTCAGCTTGAAAATGTTGAAACTACTGTCACTATTCAAAAGATTACTGAAAATGCGAAAATGACTTACGACAGCCAGAAAAGTTTAGTAGTCATTAAAGAATGTCCTCATGTTTTGGCAGATAAAACAATGCTGCATCAGGTGTTTTTAAATATTATTAATAACGCTGTAAAATATTCTTCAGATCAGGAACAGCCAATTATTGAGATTGAAGGAACTGAATTCGGTGATAAAATTATCTACAGAATTAAAGATAACGGAATAGGAATTCCTGAAGAGAACAAACATAAAATGTTTAAAATTTTCAACAGGATGGATAATGCGAAAAAATTCAAAGGAAATGGAGTAGGGTTATCTATCGTTCACAGAATTATGAACAGGCTGGGCGGAAATGTCGATTACGAGAGTAGTACAGAAGGTACTTGCTTTATCCTTACATTTCAAAAACCTAAATTTGCCGAACTTTAAAATAAAAAATATGGTATCTGAATATCTAAAACGAAATACGGCAGAATATCACGATGCAGCTGAAAAGCTTTTTAATTCTGAAAAAATTTTTAATAAAACATTCACTTTAGAGGATTATAGAAAAATTATCCATACCAATTATCTGATGCTTCTGCATAGCGAAGATAAAATATTCAACAGCCTTTCTGATAAGTTCAGTGAAAAACTTCAGCTTAGCGAAAGAAAAAAACTCTCTCTTATTGAGAAGGATCTTTCCAGTCTGGCTCTTCAAAATCAAAAACCTTCTCTTGATCTTGAGTTTAAGAATGAACATGAAGCTTTGGGAGCAATGTATGTGATTGAAGGTTCTACTTTAGGAGGAAATGTGATTGCCAAACAACTTTCTAAAACCGAAGGTTTTGATGAGGTTACCTTTAATTTCTTCGGATGTTATCGTGAAAATACAGGTCCGATGTGGAAGAATTTCAAAGAAGTTCTTGATGCAGAAGTACAGGAAAAGAATTATAATGACGTACTTTCAGGTGCAAAAAAACTTTATATGTTTTTATTAAGCGTTAACTAATATCTCTTAAATAATAATTAAAATTCCCGAAAAATTGCTCAATTTTTCGGGAATTTGTACATTTGGGAAGCAAAATTTTAAACTAACAATAATAAATAATAAAAAGTAAACATTATGAAAGTAACTGTAGTAGGTGCGGGCGCTGTAGGTGCAAGTTGTGCAGAATACATCGCGATGAAAAACTTCTGTTCAGAAGTGGTTTTAGTAGATATCAAAGAAGGCTTTGCAGAAGGAAAAGCAATGGATTTGATGCAGACTGCATCTCTGAACGGATTTGATACAAAAATTACAGGAACAACAGGAGACTATAGTAAAACAGCTGGTTCTCACATTGCAGTAATCACTTCAGGGATCCCAAGAAAACCGGGAATGACCAGAGAGGAATTGATTGGTATCAACGCAGGAATCGTAAAAGAAGTTACTGAAAACTTAGTGAAAAACTCTCCGGATGTTATCATTATCGTGGTTTCTAACCCGATGGATACAATGGCTTATTTGGTACACAAAACTTCAGGTCTTCCTAAGCATAAGATCATCGGTATGGGGGGTGCTTTGGATTCTGCAAGATTCAAATACAGGTTGGCTGAAGCTTTAGAAGCTCCAATTTCTGATGTTGACGGTATGGTAATCGCTGCACACAGTGATACGGGAATGCTTCCGTTATTGAGCAAAGCAACAAGAAATGGTGTTCCTGTAACAGAATTTCTTAGCGATGAGCAACAAAACTACGTGATTGAGGAAACTAAAGTTGGTGGAGCAACATTAACAAAATTATTAGGAACTTCAGCTTGGTATGCACCGGGTGCAGCAGTTTCTGTAATGGTTCAGGCAATTGCTTGTGACCAAAAGAAAATGATTCCTTGTTCTTTAATGCTTGACGGAGAATACAACGAAACAGATATCTGTCTAGGTGTTCCTGCCATCATCGGGAAAAACGGAGTTGAAAAAATCGTAAACGTTACTTTAACAGCTGCTGAACAATTGAAGTTTGCTGAAGCTGCAAAAGCAGTAAGAGAAGTAAACGGAGATTTGAAGTTTTAATTAAATTAAACTTTATATAATTAAACCGCACTTGAAAAAGTGTGGTTTTTTTGATTTTTTAGTTTAAGTTTTTTATTAAGACTTGTTTCTTATTCTTAAAATAATCAAGGTAATTTGAGTAATTAGGAAAATAAATAAAGGAATAGTAAAAGCAGGATAATTTAATGCTTCTACAGAAACATAGGCCAACCGACTTGCAACTGCAATAATCATCAAGGCTAAACCTAATAATGAAAATAAAATGTCATATTTGAATTTTATTAGATTTAAAATCATTCCTAAAAGGCCTAAGAAAGCAAAAAGTTGGTCAATATTTCCAAAATCAAAAACCGTAAAACTTAACCAAAAAATAAATGGAATTGGAATTATTTGTCCCATCAACATTATTAACGAATATGAAATGAGAGAGAAAATTCTTAAATATTTTATAAATATTCTCATCTTTAAATTAATTAGGTATTAATCTCCACCACAACCACCGCAACTGCTGCATGAGCTGCCACAGGATGAATCTGAAGATGATGAAGTTCCGCAACTGCTGCCTGAGTCATTTGATGCTGTGCGTAGGATTAATGGAACAAAAGATGCTGTCAAAACAGCTGTTCCCATCAGAAAATAACTCCATTGCCAATCATTGCTGGTGTTTCTTTTAGGCAAAATGATTGTTCTGTAAAAATCGGGTAAAACTTTTGTACTGAATAAAATGGTCAACCGGAATAAATATCCAATCATAAACAAAGTCAGCAGGATAACAGCAAAACTTATTTGTGAAACAGGCTTTTCCCGTAAAATTCCTGTTGCAGTTCTAAGGAACCCAAACATGATTAATAACAGAAAAACAATCAAATTTATGACAAATAAATTGGAAAAAATCTTGGAACGGTTAAAATATTTTTTAACTGCAGACATCGATTTTATAATATTTGCAAATACAGGCTTAGTCATCAACTGAATTAAAAGATTTTGATAGGATACCTGGCCAAGCTCATTTAATAAATCAATTACCTGCTGATGTTCTCTTGATTTTATAAAAGTTAAATTGTTGGCGCTGATTGTTTTATCTTTATTTATTTTAATAGATCCATTGTCGATTAATTCGTTCACCGTTCCGTTGATGACAGTAGAGATATTTTGATTTTTTAAATAAATGAGTTCATAAGGCCGAAGTTCAAAAACGAAAGAATCTTTGTCAAACATTTGAATGGACTGTGCCAGTTTTCTTCGGTTGAACCATTCCAAACCAAGAACGGCACATATAATTAAACTCAAATAAAGAATAATAAAATCAGGATTCTCTATACTGTAATACAATGGTTTCAGCAAAAGATAAAGCGGAACAGTCAGAATGATGAATGATGTAATTCCGATAATCACTGCCGTTCTGAGTTTAAATCTGGATTTTTTAAGATTCAGACTGCCGTAAAGATTTGAACGGTTCCAGATTTTTCCCGGCTGATTACCAAAATGAGCTTCGTATAATTTTGTGGTGCGCTCTTTTGCTTGTTTAAATTTCTGAAAATCTTCTTTATTGTGTGTAGAAGGAATATGCTGAATCTGCTTTCCTAAAATCTGACAAAATTCATAATAAGATTTTGTGAAAATAAGATGTTGATGCCAAACCGTATCTACAATTTCTGAAGGTGAAACCATCATATCTGAAACCGAAGCAAGATACATGAATTTCTTATATTCTAAAATTGCCTGTTGTGTAAAATTCTGCGTCCAGTAGTTTTCATGAGCTAATCTTAACGTAAAATTATACTCGCTTACAGGAAGATCAAAATCGAACTTTTCTATTTTTTTCCACAGTTCTGTATTCATTATGTTTGAATATTGAACTTAAAGATAAGTAATTTTGGCTTTGAAAATCTGATTTTATTGGTATAGACTTAAATCTAAAAAATTATTGTTTTTTTCCACTTTTCGCTTTGTTGCTTCCCGTTCACTTTTTCTGTACTCATTTAAATCTAATTCTTTTCCTGTTTTATCAAGTATTTTAAAATCACTCGCTTGCGGGGTTATACGTGCAAACTGCTCATTCATTCCAATCGGATTTTTTCTAAATTCATTCCATTTTTTGTTAAATTGTTTTCGCGTAACTTCATAGGTTTTCATGAGCTTGTTGTTCTTTTCAATTTTAGGATCATCTGAAGTTTTATAGTTTGCAATAAGCCGGAAAGAATGGTGTTTTTTAGAATCTTCAATCACTACAATCATACCTGGAAGCTTTCTGAATAAATGTGGACCATCCTGAAACGGTAATTCAGTAGTAAACCAAGCCGTCCATTCCCGATTACCAAATTGTAATACTGCTTTCTGACAATGATAATTTTGGATTTTCTGAGTTTCATTAATTAATTGCCAGTTTAAGCTATTTTCATCTAAGACTTTATATGATTCTATGCCGATGAATTCTGTCGAGAAATTCCTTAAGCCATCTCTATTTTTCCAAACCATAGACCGTAGATTTCCAGGTAATAGATCTGTTCCAATGTGTCCATTAACTTTTTGTGAGGATTTTAAAATAGCAGAATCTCTTCTCGCTTTCATTTCACTCAAAAACTCAGAATGATCTTTAAAAATAGTAAGACGCATATTTTCAGTTAGAGTACTGTCAACTTTTGTCGAATCAGGAACGTAGTTATATTCGTAAATAAATCTATGATTTTGTGCATTCACAAATAAGCTTAAGACTAAAAAGAGAATCTGATGAAATTTATTCATTTTTGATTGATATAATTTAATCAAATCTACAAAAACTGAATTTTAGTTCAATAAAATCTTTCTTAATTCTCTTTTTAATAGTTAATCTTCGGTTTAAATAAAACAATCCGTCACCAATTCCATATTCACCATCGCTCCGGCTACATTTCCGGTCATTACCGCATTAGAAACCGAACGCATCATCGAAGAGTTGTCACCGCAAACAAAAACTCCCGGAATAGTCGTTTTCTGCATGAAATCTGCCTTAATGTGTCCCATTTCGGTAAACTCGCAACCCAGCTGTTTGGGAATTTCAGAATGCTGATGAAAGGGAAATGCTCCGTAAACGGCTTCAAACCCAATCTCTTTTCCATCAGACAATAAGATGCTTTCGACCATTCCGTTTTGATGCTTTAATTCTGTAATTTCACTTTCAATAATCTGAATATGATTTCTTTCAAGTTTTTCTTTCTGTTCATCAGAAAAATTGGCTGTTCCCCTCGTGATTAGGGTTACGTCTTCGGTAAGGTTTTTAACTAAAGAAGCTATGTGAACCGCCTTATCTCCATTGGCAATAATGCCTGTTTTTTTTCCCTTGTATTCGTAACCGTGACAATAAGGACAATGAATCAAAGATATTCCCCATGATTCTTTAAAACCTTTGATATCTGGAATTTCATCGGTAATTCCTGTGGCTATAATTAATTTTTTTGAATGAAATTTTTCTCCTTTTTCGGTAGTAATCGTAAAACCATTTGTATTTTTTTCAGCATTAATAGCTTTTCCCTGATGAAATTCTACAGTTTCATATTCTAAAACCTGTTTTCTAGATAATTCGGAGATCTCTTTAGGTGTTTTTCCATCCTGTGTCAGAAAATTATGAGAATGGGGAGTTTGCTCGTTGCACGGTTTCCCGCTGTCTATAATTAAAGTTTTTCTTATGGATCTTCCCAATGCCATGGCTGCAGATAATCCTGAATAACTTCCGCCGATGATGATAACTTCGTATTGTGCTTCGTTCATAATTTCAGATTTTAAGTTTTGGTAAATATTCTTCCTTGAAAAGTTTGTCAAAGTTAGAATAATTTTTTATTATTGCAACATAATCGCATTAATAAAAATGATCAGGAGAAGTACCCCAACGAAAGAAGCCGTTCTCAATGTCTTAACAGAATCAAAAAAAGCAATGAGCCAGGAAACGATATTGAAAAAGGTTGATATCAATATCGACAGAGCGACTGTTTATCGTGTTTTAAACAGATTTTGTGAAGACGGCATCCTTCATAGAATCGTTGCTGAAGATGGTAGACAATATTTCGCAGTCTGCATCAAATGTGAAGAAAAAAAAATGGCAGACCATCATTTTCATTTCAGATGTACAAAATGTGAAACAATAGAATGCTTGCCCGTTGCTGTTCAGTTTTCTTTAGAAAAAGGCTATTCCGTGGAAAGGGTAAACTGTATTTTGACTGGGGTTTGTAAAGATTGTGCTTGAAAAACCTTTGCAAAATTTTACAAAGGTTAGAAATGTTTTCGAATTTATTTTTTCTTGGTTTTCATAGAATCCATATCCGGTTTTTCATCTACAACCGACATTTTGTTCTCGAAAGGTTTCGCTTCCAATACCGTAATGCTTGTTTGATCTTTACCTAAATTGTATTGTACAAATACTACTTTTTCTGTACTTCTTATGATGTAGGTGTTTACATTTTTCCAGTTGTTGCAGGAGTGCATGTATCCAAGATTATAAGCATCAGGATCCTGCTTCTTCAATCGTTCTTCTTCATCTTCCCTCAATGGTTGGCCCATATTAATTTTTATGCCGCCAAGATTTTTGATCAGTTCATCAAAACTTTTCTGAATTTCAAGGGGGGAAAATTTTTTATCTTTAAAATCATCTGAAATACGGATTTCTGCTTTGTACGTTTTGCCTTCCATAGAAGTGTAAGAGCCATGATCGTAAAAATATTCTTTATCAAAATCTTTTATCTGCCCGTTTCCATGATAGGAATTAGGATCGGTGAAAGTATACCCCTCCGGAAGCTTGAAATAAGGAAAAGTTCCATGAAATTTATCTGTTACAGGAATTTTGCTGATGTTATAGCCGGTCTCTGAAATCACTTCAGAAGAATCATCTGCATCAGATTTAGATTTACTATTCTCAGTCTGAGATACAGTTTGTGGGTCATCTTTCTTATTGCACGACCAAAAAAGGAATGCCACCAAAGCTCCTGTTAAAACGATTTTCTTCATATTTCATAGATTTGAGAAACATCATTTGTGCTTCTGGTTCAGCAAAATTGGTGCTAAAAGCAGTTGTAAAAGTTTAAAATTATGTTAAATTACAGCCTTTACTGTTCAACATGTTGCTTCTGCAAAGCTGAAGGTGGAAATCCGAACTCTTTTTTAAAAACAAAAGAAAAGTGGGAGAGGTCTTCAAAACCAAGATCAATGTAAATATCACTTGGTTTTTTGTGCTCTTTATTCAACAAAAAATAGGCTTCTTCCAGGCGCTTTTTCATCAGCCATTTTCCTGGTGTTGTGTTGAAAATTGTTTTGAATTCTCTTTTAAAAGTTGATAAGCTTCGTCCCGTAAGAAAAGCAAAACGCTCCAAACTGATGTTGAATTTATAATTGTGATTCATAAATAATTCCAGATCAATTTTATGTGGAACATTGAAATTGAAGAAAATATTTTTAAGATCAGGATTGTTTTTCATTAAAATCATCAACAATTCTTCACGCTTGATATCCACAAAAGTATCATCCAATTGTTCAGATCCGTTGTAATAAGGTTCTAGAGATTGAATGAAATTATGAATCAACTTATCTTCTTGAATGAATAGAAAAGAATCGTCATTATCGGTCGGTTCAATTTGGTAAGGATGGCGTTCCAAAAATCTCTTCAGAAAGGCTTCATCAAAAGCAATAATCACCTTTTCAAAACCTCCATCTTCTTTATATTTTGTGTATCGAACCAAATGATTTTTCCGTGCAATACAATAATCGCCGGGTTTCATCGAATAATGTTTGTAACCGTCATAAGAAACCATCGACCCTTTAAGCAAAAACAAAAAGAAATGCTCCGGAATAAATTGTTCCGGAGAAATTTCTGGTCCTAAATGACAGGATTGTATATTGTTGAATTTCATCTGATATTTTTTGTTAGGGCAGCTTACCCGCCTTCCACTCCCGCTTTTTTGTTCCGCTTTGCTACACAAAAAGAGCTCCGTTCAAGTCGGGCTGCGTAGATTCAGTGTGTGAACAGTTTACTTAAACAAATTTAAGAGTTTCCCATCAAACTATCCACACTTGCCAACAATGCTTCTTCACGGCTTCTCGGATTCCAGTCAAGGATTGTTTTTGCTTTTTCGTTAGACATTTCTTTGTAGAGTTCTTCACCAATCGGTTCTAATTTCTGAATATTTTCCGCGTATTGAGGTCTTTCTTTTTTGAATAATTCGGCAACGTCATAAAAGCTCATCACGCTGTCTGAAGTTGCAATAAAACGTTCTCCGGCAGCTTTCGGACTCAACATTGTTTTGATATGAATATCCACAACGTCTCTCACATCGACAACGCCCATCGTAAAAGTAGGTGTGTAATTTAAAGTTCCGTCTAAAATTCCTGAAACTGCAATGTCTAATGAAGCAGAAGTAATTCCTCCAACGGCAGGGCCGAAAATTCCGACAGGATTGATGACCGACAATTCCAAACCGTTGCCTTCTTTTTCGATGAATTCCCAAGCCGATTTTTCAGCAACCGTTTTTGATTTGATATACGCTGGAAGTTCTGCATTCACATCCGTCCAGTCTTCTTCCGTAAAAATGTGGTCTTTAATATTCTTGCTGTAACCGACTGCCGCAAAGGAAGAGGTTAAAACCACTCTTTTTACGCCCGCATCACGTGACGCTTTCAACACCCGCAAAGCACCGTCTCTCGCAGGAATAATGAGTTCGTTTTCATCCTTCGGATCTTGCGCAGGGAAAGGCGATGCAACGTGAAGAACATAGTCGCAATCTTTCACGGCTTCGTCCCAATTGTTGTCGTTTGTAAGATCTGCTTCAATAAATGAAAGGTGCGAGAAATCTGTAATTCCGCCTTCTTCCAATGCTTTGATGATGGTGTCTTTTTTCGACAATGAACGAAGTGTTGTTTTCACCTCATATCCTTGTTGTAATAATTGCAGAACGGTATGAACTCCCAAAAATCCTGTTCCTCCCGTTACCAAAACTGTTTTCTTTGTCTGTACGTTTTCCATTTTCATTTAAATTTTACAAGACAAAGTTGGGGATTATTTGGGGTGGGGATTTTGTTGTGGGGTTCAAGTTTTGTTTGTTGTGGAGGTCAGGGATTTTAAAAATATTTTTTGATTTGTCCAATGTTGAACTTTATGGAAATAAATTAGCGGAAAATTTTATTATTAAAAAATCCCCCACGAAAAACCGTGAGAGATAAAATATATGGAATCAACTCCTAATCAGGAATGATGAAATTTTTAGTTGTTGAAAGTAGCAAAAGCGCCTTCTGTAGCGGCAAAGAAATTATCGTAAATTAAACCTGTGTTTCCTACACGAATTTCGTAGATGTTTTCCTGCAAAGCTTTTACGAGATCATTGGCAACATCGGAAGCCGGAATTCCATTTTCCAAACCACCAATTTCTGCAGAGAAATCTGTGGCAACCAAAGGTGGCATCAATTCAAAAACTTTGATGTTGGTTTCTTTTGCCAGTTCGTATCTCAATAATCTTGTGTGAGAATGGAGCGCTGCTTTAGAATCCGAGTACGTCGGAAGATGCGAACCCGGAACGAATCCTACAATGGAAGAAACATTCACGATGGCTGCT
Source organism: Chryseobacterium sp. RLHN22 (assembly GCF_051011795.1). Classification (NCBI taxonomy): domain Bacteria; kingdom Pseudomonadati; phylum Bacteroidota; class Flavobacteriia; order Flavobacteriales; family Weeksellaceae; genus Chryseobacterium; species Chryseobacterium sp. RLHN22. Next base: position 6,063 of record NZ_JBPCHW010000010.1, on the reverse strand, counting down.
TCGTTTTGTTCTTTTAATAAAGGCAAAAATTTGTCTGTCAATCGAAGAGGAGCGAAATAATTTGTTGTAAATTCTGCTACTGCTTTGCTGTAAATATCACCGTCTGTCGCAAGATTGTAAACGTAAGCATTTCCTGCATTGTTGATCAAAATATTGATCCCACCGAAACTAGTTTTTACTTCTTCATACAATTTGTTGACATCACTTTCATTCGTAATATCCGCCTGAATAGTGAAAACGTTTTCTAAATCTTTCGCCGCAGCATCCAATTTTTCTTTGTTTCTGCCAACAATGATGATTTTGTTCGCAGGGCTTAATACTTTTGCAATTTCTAATCCGATACCTGAACCTCCGCCAGTAATTAAAATTGTGTTGTTTGTAATGTTCATAATAACTTGTTCTGTTTAATTTATATTCAAATCTAAATATTGTACTATTTGGTACAAAATATGATAAAAAAATTTTACGTTTTGCTGGAAGCTTATAAATCGCAAAATCAACAGTACTAAATAAAACCTCCATCATCCACCTTCCCGCTTCATCATTCCAATAATCTCAAATTCATTTCAATCATTGATCTGAGGATTTTTGGAGAGCTTTCCATACGTCTCGTGACATGAATTCCGTTCCATAAATTGGTTAAATGCCAAGCCAGAATTTCTGGATTTTCTTTGGTTTTTAATTGTTTATTTTCCTGAGCTTTTTTGATCGATTTAGCAAAAATTTTTTGTAAACCTTTCAACAATTCGGCTGTGATTTTTTTAATATCTTCATCTTTTTCAGATAACTGAACCAATGCATTACCAAGATAACAACCTTTTTCGATATCACAATCCGGGGCATCTGCAAGTGCCAGAAAAAACTGTCTGATCAATTCAATTTGGTTGTCCGTTTTTTCAATCGCCTGCCCGATTTTTTGATTAAAACCTTCCGCAAACTGTTTGATAGACCGAACGTACAATTCCTGTTTTCCTCCTTTGAAAGCCAGATAAAAACTTCCTTTTCCGATTCCCATGGCATCGAGTAATTCATCTGCAGAAGCCGTATTGTAGCCTTTATTTCTAAAGACTTCGGTCGCTTTTTGAATCGCTTCCTGCTCGTCGAATATTTTGGGTCTTCCTGCCATTTCTTAATTTGATGAGACAAAGGTATATGATTGTACTGATTAGTACAAAATTAAATTGTAATATGTTTTATTGATTTTGTCGATAAAGTTTTTGATTGGTTTACAGGGGATTATTAGTTTTCGCAAAGGCGCAAAAGTTTATTAAAAAATAATGCTGTTTCTAAGGCGCAAGAATTTTATCGAAGATAAAATTGAAGAATTCAAAACCAGTTCAAATTCAAGATCATGATTATCAAGAATATCTTGATCTTTATATTTGATCACTTCATTGATCCGGATTCCTGTTTGCTGAGTTTGTGATTGATCAGGATAAAAAATTCCGTTTCCTGTAAATTGCAAAATGTAATCTCCCGGAAGGTTTACTTTGACAAGATCTCCATCTGCACCGGAAGTTTGTTGGCCAATCGTTAAAGAATGTGGGAAAATTTTCTGCAAGCTCATCGAATACCATTCGCTAGCGCTTCGTGTTTCAGGATTTACAAGGATAAAGACTTTTCCATGATAAGTGCTTACCGTTTTATTTTCAATAATAGGAAAATAATCGTAATCTTTATAAACAAATGTGCCGATATTTTTCAAATCAGGTTGGTAATATTTTGCGAAATAATTTTCTTTTGGTGAAAAATATTTATAAATGTAGTGATATACGAAACCGCCCCAATCGGGATAACCTCTCATATCAAAAACAATGGCTTTTTTCTGTGAGGCATCCTTTAAAATACTGTCCATTTTAGCATCTATTTTATCATCATCAACATTATTGATAAAATCCAGAGTTTTATCTATTCTGAAGTAAGCAATATCTTTATGAATCAAGCTGTGGTCTTGTTTTTTCCTGTTTTTATTGTTGATGTAATTGGAAAGAACGGTAACCTGCGCTTTGTCTTTTGCATTGATTAATGGTAGTTCTGTAGAGAATTTCTTAGAACCGGATTGTACTTTTAAGGTTTTCTGCGAAAGTTTATCTGGCCAGATTAAATTGTATTCATACGTAGAAAGTACGAATATCAATTTTTGATAATTCGAAACCGAAAGTAATTTACTTTTTTCATTTATAATTTGTTTGATGCTTTTGCCGTTAATTTCAGTGATTATATCGCCGACTCTGATCTGAGCTGTATTACAAATTTCGGGAAAAATAAGTTTGGTCACCAGCAAATGATCGTCTGCAATCTGAAAGTCAAACGGTGGATAATAGGAAGAGGAAAACAAAATTTCATCTCTGAAATTCAATTGACGATAAAACTCAAAAGCATGACTGTCCTGAAAATAGGAAACCGTTTTAGCAAGAACAGTTTCAAAATCCTTTCTGGAAAGAGCTTGTACGGCTTCATTCAACAAATCATTAAAATAAGAATCAAAATGTTTATCCATCAGATATTTGTGTGGAAAAAGATAATCAACGATACCCTGAATTTTTGCCATCGCTAATAATCGATATTTCAATGGAAGATTTTCCTCTTTCGTAAATGGGTATTTTTTCTCGTCATTTACAAGCTTTCCTTCTTTTAGAAGCTCGTAATTGAAACGGTTTTTATAAATAGCATTCAGTAAATTCTTATTTTCTGCACTGATTTTTTTGTTTTTTTGAAACCAATCGAAATTTTGATTGACAGTGAGTATGTCTTTTTGAGTATCAAATATGGGTGCTGCAGAGAACTCAGGGTTCAGGTTCTGTGATAATTGTTTAATGATATGATTAAAACTCTGTTTTGCATCCACTTTTTCAATGTTGTTTAAAAACAGACTATCTGCATCCATTTTTCTGCCGGCGAGATCGGGATGGTAATTTTAATAAAATTCCAGGTTTTAATGAAATCGAAATATTGATTTTTTTGTGCAAAAATAAACTGCTGAAATAGTAAAAATAATATGAGAAGTATGGTTTTTTTCATGTTAATAAGTAATTTTTAAAGATAATATTTCTTTATCAATGAAAAATATTTATTATAACAAATGAAAAGGTTAATTTATAATATCATATCGAAACTCATATATAAAGCTGTTTCTGTAGAATCTTTATATAATTTTGTGTTGATTCCTGTAATGGTAAATCCGGCATTGTGATAAAATTTTATTGCCGGATAATTGGTGTTCTGGGTTTCAAGTTCGACGAGTCTGCATTGAAGTTCTCGGGCTTTTCTGCTAATATTTTTTATAAATAGCTTACCGATATTTTTCCTGCGAAATTTTTCACTGACCAAAATATTTTCGATGAAAAGGCTGTTATTCCATTGCCGGTAATCGCAGATTGCCCAACCAATCAGTTCATCATTTTCAAAAGCTCCGAGGGAATTTCCTTGTTCAATGATTTCATTTAAATCTTCAATATCTGAATCATTTATTTCCCAAATTTTTTTGTATTGTTGATTTTTTTCTCTTAGATTAAATTCAAAACAGTTCCCGGTTTCGATGGTGGAAATTGCAAAGATCTTATCAGTTTCGTAGCCATTAAGACCCCAATAGTGAGTTGGGTTCGAATGTAGTTTTTCAAGTTTTCGGATGTCAATTTTCATTATATTATGATTTTATAGCTGAAACTCTCTTTGTTGCATAAAGTACAATTTGGATGATGATGAAAGCTGAAATTACTTTGGTCCAGATTTTTACATTTTTCTGAAAAACGATGATTTTATTACTTCAATATAATTAATTTTTTCGATGGAAGATTCTTTAAGCCTGCTGATTTCTGTGAAGCTGTTTGCTTCTCTACCTGCGAATTGATTTCCAACTCGTTCAATGATGCCGTAACTTTAGTCCGGTTAATGTTGCTCATCAAAAGCCAGATAAACAAAATAAGTGAAATAAATAAGAGACAAGGTATGAAAAACTTCATTACACAACTGGTTTTATGTGAAATAGAATGGTCTCAAATTTAAAGAAATCAGTTTTAAGTATGAAATAATCTTTTAAAATAATCTTATTAAACATATCTCCAATCATATTTATAGCGAAGCTTTATCTGTGTCGATACAATACGGATATGTTGTGCGGTACAATACGCTCATATTGGTATGCCCAATTCGGTCATATTGTACTGTCCATGATATCCGATCCTAATGCTCCGTTTCGTCCGTAAGATTTTACTATGGACTTGAATATCACTTTTATTACAAATAATTAATCAAAATTTGACACATCAGAACTGTCAAACCTGTAAATTTGTGCACTAAAAAGTTATACAATGCTTAGGAAAATTTCAATTGCGGCAGCAACCTTTATGTCTGTAATTACAATCAATGCTCAGAAAAATAAGAATTCACAGGTCGAAAGACCAAAACTTGTTGTAGGTTTGGTCATTGATCAGATGAGGTGGGATTATTTGTACCGTTACTACAGCAAATACGGGAACGATGGATTCAAAAGACTTTTAAATAAAGGGTATTCATTAAATAATGTGCATATTCCGTATGTTCCCACAGTTACCGCTTTAGGTCATACTTCAATTTATACGGGTTCGGTTCCCGCGATTCACGGAATTGCAGGAAACGACTGGACGGATAAGGAAACAGGCAAAAATGTATATTGTACAACAGACGAGAGTGTGCAACCGGTTGGAACAACCAATATAAAAGCAGGAAGCCATTCTCCGAAAAATCTTTGGTCTACAACTGTTACGGACGAACTGAGATTAGCCACCAATTTTCAGGGAAAAGTAGTGGGGGTTTCTTTAAAAGACCGAGCTTCAATACTTCCCGCAGGTCATACACCAAACGGAGCGTATTGGTTTGACGATTCTACAGGAGACTTCATTACAAGCACTTGGTACATGAATGATTTACCGCAATGGCTGAAAAACTTTAATTCACAGAATCTGCCGGATCAATTGGTTGCAAACGGCTGGAATACTTTATTGCCAATAGATCAATATACAGAAAGTACACCCGACAATTCACCTTGGGAAGGTCTTTTGGGAAGTTCAAAAACTCCTACATTCCCATATTCTAATCTTGCTGAAGATTATAAATTAAAGAAAGATAATATCCGTTATACACCATTTGGAAATACTTTAACGCTGAAATTAGCCGAAGCTTCTGTAGAGGGCGAGAATTTGGGAGGAGACAACATTACCGATATCTTGGCAATCAATTTAGCATCAACAGATTATGCGGGACATAAATTCGGCCCAAACTCAATCGAAGTGGAGGATGTTTATATCAGACTTGATCAGGATTTGGCAAAATTCTTTAAATATCTTGATGCTAAAGTAGGAAAAAATCAATATACTGTTTTTGTATCGGCAGATCATGGCGGTGCTCATTCTGTCGGATTTTTACAGTCACACAAAATCAACACAGGATTTTTTGGTGAGGGCATGGAAAAGAGTCTTAACGAAAAGCTCAAAACTAAATTTGGAGTGGATAAGCTGATCAACGGCGTGGATAATTATCAGATTTATTTCGATAGAAAATTAATTGCCGATAATAACCTGGATTTGGAACTGATCAAGAAATTTGCCGTTCAGGAATTAGAAAATGATCCTTCAGATTTGTATGCGGTTTCTACAACTGCTGTTCAGGAGGCAAGTATTCCGGAACCGATTAAACAGAGAATTATCAACGGGATCAACAGACAGAGAAGCGGTGATATTCAGCTGATTTCACACGATTCAATGCTTCCTCCCTATTCGAAAACCGGAACCACGCACAGTGTCTGGAATTCTTATGATGCCCATATCCCTTTAATTTTTATGGGGTGGGGTATCAAGCACGGTGAAAGCAATAAGCCTTATTTTATGACCGATATTGCACCAACTGTTTCTGCTTTGCTGAAAATTCAGTTTCCAAGTGGCAACGTAGGTAATCCGATTACGGAGGTTATTGGAAGATAGAATCTTTAATGTATTGGAACCACCTCGGGCGCAGTAAAGCTGCGCCCGAGGTGGTTTATAAAGTTTCGGGGGGGGGGGGGGGGGGAGAAAAAAAAAAGTTTCTTCC
>NZ_JBPCHW010000009.1:0-147518 GCF_051011795.1 Chryseobacterium sp. RLHN22 | reverse complement strand
TTGTTATATTGTATGTCAATGATCTTCAAATCTTCCGCTTTTTTTACGTCGCTACTTTTCTGTCAGTTTCGCTCCGTATTTGCGAGTGCAAAAGTAATAACTTATTTTTTATTGACCAAATGTTTTTAAAGATTTTTTAAAGTTTTTTGATGACCTTAACTCCTTTGTTTTTCATTTTGCCAATCTCACTCCTACTCTCCGTTTTACCGGACTGCAAAGATACAAATCTTTTTTAACTTCGCAACTTTTATTTCTGAAAATTAAAAGTTTTTTTCGATTGGTTTCTTTATTATCTGATGCGTTATATTTTATAATCCCATCCCTAATAAAAGTGATTCCTTAATGTTATACGCTTATCTAAAAGCTCTTCTGCGCTTACTGAATATCTCTCGTTTTTCAGTGGGGCAAAAGTAGAAACTTTTACCTATACAATCCTAATTTATTTAACATAAAGTTTAATTTTAATTCATATTCAACCTTAACTTGCTGGTTGAGTGGTGGGAAAATTTTAAACTAATGTTTAATCGCAAGGATTCAGGATTCAAAGTTCAGGGTTGGGGGTGAAAGTTTAATGTTGAGGGGTTGAAATTGGAACAAAGGACATTAGTTTAAAAATGAAGGGTGAAATCCGAGATGGTGAAAGAAACATATTAAATACAGGATGCAGGTTTTTCAGTAAGGAAGCAAAAAAATATATGTGTGGATTTAAGGGCGTGAGGATTGGAGATGGACATGAGAAGATGGTTATTTTGATACAGGATGTGGGATACGAGTTTTAGAATAAGAGACGGGGTACGGGAGGCGGGGTATCGCAGGCTGATAGTGAAAGAAGATTTGGACGAGATGCAGTGGAAAGCATTTTGTTTAAACAAAATATAGTGAAGAAAGGTAATTTATGTGTCGCTCCGATGGAGCTATAATTTTTTGGCGTATTGTTTTTCTACAAAGGTTCAGCTCCTCCGGAGCTGAATATGGGGAGGATTGGGGTGAATCGAACTGGAAAGGATATTGTTTAAGCAAGAGTAGCGAAGAGAGGTAAGATTATGTGCCGCTCATAAGGAGCTATAATTTTTTTGGGGATATTGTTTTTTTTTACAAAGGTTCAGCTCCGCAGGAGCTGAATTTCGTAACTTCAAATTTCCATTATTTAGGAAGCAAACTAAAGAGGTTGAATATTCGAAATTCAAAATTTGAAAATTGAGATTTAAACTAATGACAAAGAATTTTACTACAAACTTATTTCTTAGCCCTGATCGAAGCATTTGTTTGAGCTCATTTTTTTATATTTTGGTTTCGGCGGCAAAGCCGCCGAAACCAAAATATAAAAAATAGCGAGTGTGTAGAGCAGGAAATAGCTTCTAATAATAATTTTTAACGTGGAGAATAAGAGTTCTGAAAAAGTATAGGTAATGAAAGTTTACTCAAAAAATTAATTAAAAAATCTTTTGATAAATATCCTATATATATAATACCCGATAAGACAGCCGATAGTATCTGCTACAATGTCTAAGGTTTCCATGGATCTACCGAATCCCATTTCTTCCTGTAAGATTTCTGTAAGGAAGGCATAGATCAGAATAATCTGAAAGTAATAAGAAAATTTGATTTTAGGAAAAGCAGCAATGAAACAGAAGCCTAATGCTGCAAAAATGCTTAAGTGTAAAGCCTTGTCAATTCCATCAAACATAAAGAAATATTCATGGTTTTCGACGCCGGGACGCAGAAGCATATAAGTAAGAAATGCCCAATAAATGGGCAATATCTTTATAAATATGTTTGAAATTTTATCCAATGATAGCCTGGTATTCTTCTGCAGAAAGCAATTCTGAATGATCTGCACCCTCAGCAACTTCTAATTTGATGATCCATCCATTTCCATAAGGATCTGAGTTTAATAATTCCGGTTGATCTTCTAATTCTGAGTTAAATTCAATAACTTTTCCAGAAATAGGCAAGAATAAGTCTGAAACCGTTTTTACAGCTTCTACACTTCCGAAAACATCTCCACCGCTGATTTCCTCATCTACCGTATCTACATCTACATAAACGATATCGCCCAGCTCTCCCTGCGCAAAGTCTGTAATACCAATTGTAGCAATATTGCCTTCGATCTTGATCCATTCGTGATCTTTAGTGTACTTTAATTCTGACGGTGTATTCATTTTTCTTTCTTTTTTAATGTTGACAAATTTATTCAAAAATACGGTAATGCTCCAATAAAATTCGGAAATATTTAAGTGTTTCAAATATTAGCTTTATTCATTGTTTTGTTTGAGTTCAGCCATATCCAAAAGCTGATGCAAAGAAGTGCAGTCGAGTTTCTTGTTACTGTCTTGCTTTCTTTGAATAGAGATATTGAATTTGCCAATATAGATATCATCAAGCTGCTCGTTGAAGCAAATGGAACCATGAATGACTGACATACTCATATTTTCTGCCTTTAAAAATGTACCAGCATCCGTTTGCATATTTCCGTTTTGTACAAAAAATGAAACAGGTTGATATTCCATTGTGAAATCCTTAGTTTCAATTTTTTTCAGACTCATATCTGAATTTTCATGAGCAGCTATGATAACAGCAACTGCAAAAAAATTATTAAGTGCATGTAATAGCATAGAAAAGAGTAACCCTAAATTAAGAGTCACCCATATTAAAACAAGTCCTATTGAGGCAGTCATCACAATACCGATCCAAGTATCAGCAATTTTCAGATCATTTATTTCATAATGCATGAAGCCAAAAAGCAAAGCATTGATATAATAAATATAACTACTAATCTGTTTTTTCTTTCCTAATTCAAATAAAACAATGAATATTAGAAGCAAAAGAATCAAATAATAATTTTGCAGCAAAAGCAAATATCCAATCGATCCTAAATAGGTAATATATTTAAAAATCTTCTTTCCTGTAAAAATCCCCCGGAAAATAAGCTCTTCCACAACCGGTGCAATAGTAAACGCAGCAATAAAATGAATTAAAGTAAAATTATTGAAACGGATAACGCGGGAAGAAAATCCGGATGTATTATAATAAGACCAAATAATATTAACGATTAGTGAAGCAACAAAAATAACTAACCCATATTTCAATAAATAATTTTCGTGATAAATTTTTCCTTCTCTGCCTAAAGTTTTCATATTGGTTATTAAAAACAAAAGACACACAAAACTGCGCATCTTTTATTCTGATTTAAATTAATTATTTTTACTTATCAAAGATAGTAATTGGAATATTATCTTCCAATAGTTGTGAAATAAAAAATCCCTTTCTTTTTCGAAAGGGATTTGAAGTTTAGAATTAGAAACCTCCGGAATCACCGAAAGTAAATGTTGCAGAAATTCCCGCCCTGATGGTCGACAGCGGAAAGGCTGTTGAAATTTTGTATTTAGAGGTCATCTGTTCGTAGAATAAACGCAGATTAAGGTTTTCAGAGACGTTGTAGTCGGCAGAAAGCTTAATGTTCATTAATTTTTGTCCACCCGTAATCTGAGAATCATTCAGTAATATATTCATAATACTTGTCTGGCTGTCACGAAGTGAAATATCACCACGGATGTTCAGATCAGAACCTTTAGCTTTTGCACCTCTCTGGTTATTGGTACCCAATCTGAAGTTTCTTACGATATATCCTAATCTCACTACATATTCAGTATTTGAATCTTCGGTAAGCGTATGGTTTACCAAACCAAGAATCATTGTTCTCATTTTATTATACTGAATACCGAACTGCATATTATTTCTCATCGTCACATCCACACCGATCAATGGTGAGAAAGATTCTGTATATCCTACCTGAGAGAATGTATAAGGATTAATAAAATTATTATTGACATCACGCTGCGAGCTTTCAGGGTCATTAGCAATATTAAAATAATCAATATTGGATTGAATGCCGGTTGCCGTATAGGTCGCAGTATAACTGTGAAGAATATCAAATTTTGTAAACTGCCCATTGATGATCGGTATATTTCTTAATCCCGAATAAATAATTCTCCAGTTAGGAATCGGAAGTCCAGACTTTTTAGGATTACCTAATTTTTCCGGATTTTTCCCTTCCATTGCTGCCCTGAATGCAGGAATTAAAACATAAGCATTTGAGATACTATGACCATCTGTATAACCGTCCGGATTTAGTGCCCCTCCCATCTGCTGAGAAATGGCTCTTGCATTTGTCCTGATAGCATCATAGATGTATGAGCTTTCTTTAAAGGATGAGTTAAGAAGCACTACCGTATTTGAATACGACACCATATCGCTAGCAAATGTAAGATTCGGATTTGCAAAACCTGTCTGCGCATCCACATAATTAAAACCTGTATGCGAAAAGTTTCTGTTGTATGTATTCAACACATTAAAATCTATCCTGAAATCATTGATCGGCGCCACCTGCAAGTCGGCTCGCAATTCCCGGGTTGACATTTTGACATAAGGGTCAATCATAAATTCAGAATTACTCACCCAGCCTCTTTCCATAACGGTACGTCTGATGTCTGCCTGAGAACCGAATAAGAAACCAATGGTAGGACCACCTAAAGTCTGACCATAGCCATAGCCATTTGGTGCAGATAACAATCCAGGAAGAACACTTCCGTTATTTTCAGAATAAGTAACATTTAACTGCTTGAAAGAAGTCAGTAAAAATGCTGCACTCTGCAATACAGACAACTTATTTTTAAACTTATATTTTTTGTAAGCATATCTGTTTTTTTCCCAAGCCTGGGTATAAGCGTTGTTCAGAGAATCCTGCTCCTGCTTACGCTTTTGAAGAGTAGCAGACATTCTTTTGAAGTAGCTGAACTGCCCAAAGAACTTCGGAAGATCCGCAGAAGCATTTGCCGAAATAATATTGGTATTCTGCCCGATTGAGCCCAAACTTCCTTCAGGACTCGCAAGAAGAGCCGTAGATCTTGCATTCCAGTTGTAGGTGAAGCCGTAACCGATTTCAGCATCAATGAAATCAAGATAAGGAAGATACTGGAATGGTAATTTATAATTCAACTGAGCTCTGTGGTTATACAAAACTGGTCTTCCTGATCTGAACATATTTCCGAAAATCGAGGAAGTATCCATCGTATTTACATCGATATTGTCGTTCAAGGTTCTTGTTGCGGAGTTGATTTCAAGTTTTAAAGATTTTGTAAAATTAAATCCTAAACCATATTGCCACCCGAAATAGAAATTCCTGTTTTTCAAAGCAGCAAAATCATCATTAAGATTTCCACTTAAAATAGCATCGATATTTCTAAATTCAAGCTCGTTATAGTTTCTGTCGAGCTCAGTTCTGAAAGACAATCTTGTCGGGATCGGATTAAAATTAAATTCTTTTACCCATCTCAGATACTTTGTAGACTTTGCCGTATCGCTGATCATTTTGTTGAATGGTCTGATCACCCACGGTTTGAAAGTATAATTGTAATCTAAATATCCTCTCAAATATTGTCTGTAATTTTTCTTGGTATAAATATCACGGTAATGGTCGTCATTGTACACCGCAGTAAGAGAAAGGTTTTCTACATCATAAAACTTTGGTTTGCTGTTTGGCTTTACTCTTTCTTTATGCATGTTCACAACTCCCAAACTTCTTTGCTGAGTATATGTTCTCGCAACCTTCTTAAGTTCTTCTCTGTTTGCAGCCTTGCTGAATTCAACATCAGTATCCAACGGATTATATTTCGGATCTTCGATGGTCTGTGAATAAGAATAGTTCACCGGAATCTTCATCCCGGATTTTTCCGGCAAGAATTTATCGACATTCACAGCAGTATTGATACTGAACGCTGATTGGGTAGACTGACTTCTTTCTGCCGGTTTAGAATCAATATTTCCAAAACCTACCGAAGAATAAGAACCACTTGTATTAACGGTAGCAAAATCTCCTAAATTGAAATTCAAGCTTGCATTTCCTGCATAACCACCATCGTTTTCAATTTCAGAAAGACGGATTTCGTTTACCCACAGAATTCTTGTTATTGACGCGCTTCCCACATCACTAGCATTTCTTACACCGATCATAATCGTAGTAATATTACCGAGACTCGGACGACCCTTTATGTAGATCTTTTTCTCTGTGTCTCCACCACCAAATTCAGAATCCAATATTCTTTCTGTAAGTTTGTTTGCACTATTTTTATCTCTTCTGATTTTAGCATCAACAAACTCCTGAATATTAAGATCTACCTCATTTTCGAACGGCCAAATTTCCATTGGAGCCGTTGCATTTCTCGGTGTAATTTTAAGTGAAGATTCATATTCGTAATAGTTATCTGTTGCATCACTACCAAAACGAATGAAGAATTTAGTTTTCTCGTCTATTCCTGTTGCACGATTTGTAGGATCCTGAGCATGTACAAAAACTTTCAATTTCTTATATCTTCTCATGTCAAGAGTCGTATTTTTGAAAACACCTCTTGCTTCGTTAGCAAGAAGATCATTAGCCTTCATATACAAAGAAGATTCATTTTGTCTTTGTGCACCTGCATTTCCACTGAGAACCTGTCTGTCGATTCCCGGAGGAAGTACATAAGGCGGCTGGTTTAGGGCATTCTCTTCAATATTTACACTACCAACCTCAAAGTCTTCATTATCAACATTAGTTAAACCTTCATCTGTTGCAGGATCAGGTATAATTGGTTGTAATGGACCTGTAATTTGATACTTTGCAATATTTTTTGAATATTTTCTCCAGTCTGATCTGATCAGATCCATTGTTCCGAATCTTAGAGTTGATGTTTGATCAAAACCTGTTAAAAGCATTCTTGCGAATCTTACATTATTAAGGATCGATAGTTTTTTTTCTCCGCCTGCATCTGCTTTAGCAAAATCTGAAACAGGAATTCTGAAAAGATACCATTTCACATCATCAGTCTTCCCATTTTGAAACGTAGCCTGTACCGTTTTCTGATCAACAATATAATTACCTGTTCCTGCAGATAAACTAGCCTGATCAAGTTTAACAACATATTCGTTATAACTTTCTGTTTGGTCTAAGTTATAGTCTTTATTAATATCTTCTGCATCCGGAGTCTGTGAAGAAACTTCTAATGAATTGCTCTGTGAGTTCCCTTCGGGGCCTCTGAAATATTTGTATCGCTGAACAATTGAAGAAGCCTGGTTTCCCGTAAACTTATCAGACATATAAAATACGAAATCATCTACAGCCGGATCTGAAAGATTAGTAACCGGATTGACGAAAGTATTTCCGAATCTCATGGCTTCCTGGTCAGAGCTCAAACCATCATAACCTAAATCCTGTGCGGTTCTGTCTCCTCCTTCACTTGAGAAAGCGTACAAAATTGGTGGTTGCTTCGGCTGGATTCCCCAATTGGATGTAGTAGTTGTTGAAGGAATTCCTCCTGTTGGCAGACCATTTTCATACTGCATCAAACCATCCTTAAGAATATCTTCAGAAACGTTTCCTAATTGCAGCAAAAGTTTGGGATTAGCTCCTAAGTTATTCCCATCCGCATAAGGATCCATCATCCAGAATTCAACATACTCAATGTTTGAATTCACAAAATTGGAAACACTTATCGGACGCATGATTCCCGCCCATCTTTGTGCCGTAGTTTCGGTTGCCGGATTGGCATTGTAAGGTCCCTTTTCCTGAGGGAAATAAGAAATATCAAAAGTATTGGTAAAGGTCTGTTCTCCTGCTACAAAATCTCTGTTGTTGAAGATTTCAGAAAGCTGTACACGTCTTGATGCATGATTGGAAACAGATTCGGCAGTAATTCCCTGCGGAGCTCTTCCTCCTACTCCCCAGAATCTTGGATCGATGTTGTACCACGTCAGCAAACCTCTTCCATATCCGTTAGTAATGTCATCATTGGTTCCTGCACCTGCAAAAAGTGGATTGCTTTGGTTTTTTTCAGGCTTTGATGCCAAGCTCCATGCTGTTGGTTCTTTTAAAGATATTTTTGATGTAGTTTGTTCGAAATCGTCGATGTAGGACTGATCATTTGTTCCTTTATTGATTCCCGGAAGCAAATAGGCTGCTTCCATTTTGAAATTTAAGTTAGAAGGAGCTTCGGTATTAATTCCCGGAATTTTATCAGTAAATCTTGTCAGGAAAGGAAGCTGATTGTTGTACATCATATTCACTCCCGCCATGGTATTATTTACGGCTTCCTGACCATAGTTTACTTTTTGGGTAAGCGGAGATTCGGAATAATTGACCACTGTTCCCCCAAAGATAAAGTTTTCGCTTACTCTTCTTTCTAAATTTAAACCTAAAAATCTTTTTCTTTGGGTATTGAAAGTTAACTGGTTTTCCAATGAAATATTAATCGCTTGCCCTGATTGTTTTACTGTCTCATTGATGATGGTAACAGTTCCCAGCATATAATCAACAGTATAGTCAATCCCTTCGGTAAGCTGTACTCCGTTTGCAGAAACTTTTACCGAACCTTGTGGTACATTTACAGCTCCCAAAGAAATTCCCTGTCCTTGTGCACCTTTGTAACGCCCTTCTATAGTATAACGTTGAGAAAGATTTCCATCAGTAGCCTGACCTTTAAGTCGTGAATATAAATCTGAATAAACATATTGAGGATTATTGCTTCCTAATACCTGTGCCATATAACTTCCGAATGGCTGTACTTTGGTAAACATAATTCTGCCCTGATCTTTTTTTATGGTAATTCCTTCCACAAAATCAAAAACTCCATCACCTAAGACACCTCCATTGTTTTGTAAATCTCCGTTCACATTCAAACGGTCCCAGTTTAACAATTTCAATAAATTCGTATCGGCAACATTTGTATTCGGAAGATAGTTTACTTTACCTCCGGTTTGAGCATCACGGTAATATACATTCAAAATAAATCCGTCCTGATCCACTTGTGCGGCATCTAAAGAATAAAAGTTCTTCATCATCAGATTCCACATCGGAGATTGAACGTCTACTTTTGTATTTGATCTTAAAAGTTTGGTCACTATTACAGGACTTTCTTCTGAAAATTCCCCAACCTTGTAAACCTGGTTCGTTCCATTGACCGTATACGAAAATGAAACTGCTAAAAGTTGTTGGTCGTTTAGTTTCTGATTTAAGGAGATGTATCCTAATTGCGGATGATAGGTATATTCATTTGTATTTAGTCTTCTTGCCTTTCTACTTAATGCAAAATGCTCACCGGTATCATAAGGTACCGTACTTCCCGGAAAAGTCTGTCCTTGAAGATTCTGAAGATAATCCTTACTCGGATCTCTTGGCGTTCCTATTGCTGAATTAATTTGCTGATAAAGCCCGTTCTGCGAATTATCCGGTAAACCTGAAGCGCCATCACCCAAGTCTCTGATCCCGATAATACTTTTCTGGTATGATAAATTTGAATTTCCCTGATCCATAACCCATACTTCCATTCTGGAAATACTGATTCTTGAATTAATCTGAGGATAATTTAGTAAGGCATTGTCATAATTATTCAGGAAGTACTGACCAATAAAATAATGCTGATTCTCTTCATAATCGATTGCATTTATTTTAAATGTATTCATCGTTCCACCACCCTGTACAACAATATTTCTGGCTTCCCCCTGTTGTTGGGAAAGCACCACTGTACCAAATGTTTTTCCTAATTGGAATTCAGTTTTTACTCCAAATAGAGACTCCGAACCACGAATTAAACTTGTGGATAACGGCATATTCACATTACCAAACTCTACCCTTTTGATAATCTTATCTTCCCCTCCTGCATTGGGTTTATTTACGTCATTCAGGCCTTTTGTCTGAAGATCTCTCCAAGTACCTTTTGACTGCCAAACCAAATTCATTCGGTTTTCAAATGCAAATCCGCTCTGTGTATCGTAATTAGCTTTTAACTGCAGGTTCTCTCCTACTTTCCCTACCAAACCAAGCTGAATTCTCTGATCAATATCAAAAGTAAAGCTGGTTCTGTTTTGTGGTAAAATTAGAGGGTTATCAATTTTCTGATACAATCCTGCAAAATCGAATGAGGCATACCCCGAAGGAATAATTTCAATTTTATTGCTTCCAAAGATCGACTCAAAAAGCCTGTTGTTAATTGTCAATGAAGGAATAAGTCCTTTTTTAGCCGCCTCCGATTTATCTTTTCTGAACATTAAGTTATAACGGTCAGCTTTATCCCTGTAAAAAGCTTTAGACTGCTCCGCCAACATAAATTCTTTATAATCATCCGGTGACATCGCAACGCCTGGCCCCGTTATTGTATTACCTATTTTAGGATATACGTAGTACATCCCGGTTTTGATATCGTAATACGCTTCATAATAGGTCGGGTCGGTAATCTCAAAATTCTTCCTTATAGAAGAATTCTGCTGATTTTGTTCTTGCCCAAAAATATTTATTGAACCCAATAAAAATGACAAGAATATATAGATACTGAGAAACTTATTATTTTTCACCAAATGTTAAATATTTTTTAAGATTTGTTTTACTAATTCTTCTACCGATGTTTCCGGTATTTGCTTTAAAATGCGGTCTGCAATTTTCTCGCTGGATCTTTTAGGAATCCCTAAAACTTCTAATGCAGATAACGCTTCATCCTTGATTTTATTATTCGCAAAAGAAGAAATATTCTCTTCCGGATTACTGAATTTTTGTACTTTATCCTTCAAATCTACAATGATTCTTTCAGCTGTTTTTGCTCCGATTCCTTTAGCTTTTTGAATCAATGCGCTGTTACCGGAAAGTATGGCAGAAGCAATTTCGTCAAGACTTAAAGTCGAAAGTAAAATAAGTGCGGAAACAGCACCTACCCCATTAACGCTTATTAAGAGATTAAACATTTCTTTTTCCAAACGACTGTTAAACCCGAAAAGCAGATGGGCATCTTCACGAATAATTTGTTGGATAAAAAGAAATGTTTCTTTATTTAAAGTAAGTTTTTGAGAAGTCATGAGGCTGATTCCGGTATAATAGCCCACTCCATTTACGTTGATCACAGCGTAAGTCGGTGTAAGCTCCTGAACGATGCCCTGTAGGGAAAATATCATTATTAATTTTTATAACTTCCAAATATAGTAATTTAAACTAAGTAATGTTTTCATTTCAGAGAAGAATAGTTTTTAACGTATTTTTCAACAGCACCAACAAGAAAATGTGTGTTAAAGTGTAAACTCTAAAAAGCTTTTCTTCAACTTTCACTTAATTATTTATATAAATTATTATGTGTTTTTTACTGCTTTAATAGTTTCTAAAAATGTAAAAACCCGGTTTGAATTCTCTAAATTCAAACCGGGTTTCATAATTTATATCTGATAGAATATTATGCTATTCTTTAGAAAATCGGCCCTTGTGGACTCTTTTCCCTTAGTCTTTCTTACTTTTACCTTCTCTTCTCTGAGCATCCAAAACAGCGATCGTTGCCAAGTTCACAATCTCATCTACGCTTGAACGCATTTGTAAAACGTGAACAGGTTGTTTTAATCCCATCAGAATTGGCCCGATTACCTGCGCTACCTTCATTCCTCTGATGATTTTATATGAAAGGTTTGCCGATTCAAGATTCGGAAATATAAATGTATTTGCAGGGGTAGTTCCTAATTTAGAGAAAGGATAATCGCTCAAATGATCCGCATCCATCGCAAAATCAGGCTGAATTTCTCCGTCAACAATCATTTTCGGGAATTTCTCGTGAAGAATGTTTACTGCTTTTGCTACTTTCTTGGAAGTGTCGGAAATTGCAGCAAAATTTTCAAAACCTAACATGGCAATTCTTGGTTCGATCGCAAAAGATTTCACGGTATGTTCTGCCATTTTAGCAATATTAACCAAATCTTCAGCTGAAGGGTTTTGATTGATTGAGGTATCAGCAAAGAAAATAGGTTTCTTTTCAGATAAAATCATCATCATTGCTGCCACTTTATCAACACCTTTATCTTTTTCGATAACTTCTAAAACAGGTCTCAAAGTAGAAACATAATTTTTAGAGAAGCCGACAATTAATCCGTCGGTATCGCCATGTTTCAGCATCAACGGACCAAAATAATCTCTCTGGCGAACAAATCTTTTCGCTTTGTATTCGTTCATCCCTTTTCTCTGACGAAGCTTCCAAAGCGTTTCTCTGTATTTTTTTCTGTTTTCTTTCTGGTCATCATCACTCGGATCGATAATCGGAACATCAAGATTAATTCCGAAACGCTCCATCTGCTCTTTTACATATTTTTTGTCCCCCAAAAGAATAGGATGTGCAATTCCTTCTTCATATAAAATCTGGGCAGCTTTCAGAACGTTATATTCTTCAGCATTTCCTAAAGTAATTCTCTTTGGATTTGCTTTTGCACGGTTTTGCATCATTCTTACCAATTTCTCATCTCTTCCCATTCTGTCGAGAAGCTGAGTTTCGTATTCGTCGAAATCTGCGATGGTTTTTCTGGCAACGCCGCTTGCAATTGCCGCTTTTGCAACAGCACTTGAAACTTTGGTAATTAATCTGTTGTCGAAAGGTTTCGGAATGAAATATTCTCTTCCAAACTGTAAATTCTGAACATTGTATGCTAAAATTACGGCTTCAGGAACCGGTTCTTTTGCCAAATCAGCAATAGCATGAACTGCAGCCAGTTTCATTTCTTCATTAATTCCTTTTGCCTGAACATCTAATGCTCCACGGAAAATATACGGGAAACCAAGAACGTTATTCACCTGATTAGGATAATCACTTCTTCCCGTTGCCATGATCACATCTTTACGGGTTTCAACAGCAAGATCGTATGCAATTTCAGGATCAGGATTTGCCAAAGCGAAAACGATCGGATTTTCGTTCATGCTTAAAAGCATTTCAGGACTCATCACATTTCCTTTAGATAAACCAATGAAAACGTCTGAACCTTTTACCGCATCTTCCAACGTTTCAATATCTGTCTGCGCGATAAAATCTAATTTTTCAGGAGTAAGATTTTCTCTTTTGTGATTGATGACCCCTTTGGAATCGCACATCAAGACATTTTCTCTCTTTAAACCTAATGCAATATATAAATTGGTACATGCGATAGCAGCAGCTCCCGCTCCGTTAACTACCATTTTTACTTCTTCAATTTTCTTATTTGCAATCTGGAGTGAATTGATTAATGCTGCCGCAGAAATAATCGCTGTCCCGTGCTGATCGTCATGCATCAAAGGAATATCCAATTCTTCCTTTAATCTTTGTTCTATATAAAAAGCTTCAGGAGCTTTAATATCTTCAAGGTTGATTCCGCCAAAAGTAGGAGCGATACCTTTTACAATTTCGATGAATTTATCGGGATCTTTTTCATCAATTTCAATGTCAAACACATTGATATCGGCAAAAATTTTAAACAAAAGACCTTTACCTTCCATTACCGGCTTCGAAGCTTCCGCACCAATATCTCCCAAACCAAGAACCGCCGTTCCGTTTGAAATTACCGCCACCAAATTTCCTTTTCCTGTGTAATCGTAAACTGTTTCCGGTTTATCGTGAATTTCCATACACGGAACCGCAACACCCGGAGAATACGCCAGTGAAAGGTCTCTCTGAGAAGAATGCGGCTTTGAAGGGATCACTTCGATCTTCCCCTTCGGTTCTGTTTTATGATAATCTAACGCTGCCTGACTGAAAGTTTTTTCGTCGCGGTGAGTTTTGCTTGACATAGAATTTTTGTTTTAAAGTATATATTTAATGTGGTAATTCACCAAACTTTCGATTGGTTTCTGAACAATGTGCCCCACATTCAAATGGAGTTCTGACGCTGCAGAACGTAAAATATTTTCGTAATAATAAGCGATTGATCCGATAAAGTTGATCTCGGCATCTTTAGACTCTTCATAAGGAAGAACCTGATAATCGAAAAAGTTTTTCATCTCTTCCAAAACCATATTCTGGAAATAGGGATGATCTTTTCTTTCGACTACAAATTTATTGAAATTGGCTAAATAAGCATTCGGTCTGGTGGTGTGATACATGTTTTTCAATGCTACATCAATCGTCAAACCGTATGTTTCTCTGAACTCAAGATGTAAATCCTGAGGAAGTTTCTGCATAAAAAATCTGCGTACCAATTGTTTTCCGATGGCACTTCCGCTTCCTTCATCTCCCATGAGATAACCTAAAGAAGGAAGTTTTATGGTCAAATTTTCTCCGTCAAAATAACATGAATTTGAACCCGTCCCTAAAATGCAGACAATGGTAGGCTTACCATTATAAGCAGCATAAGCAGCAGCATAAAGGTCTTCTCTTACAACAATTTTTGCGCTGGTAAAAACCTTTCCTACTTCTTCTTCAATGGTATCACAATTCTGCTTCACGCCACAACCTGAACCATAGAAAAAAATCTTGGTGATCGAATTTTTTACTGATATTAAGCTTGCATTCTTTTCAATTTCGGGTACAATAAGTTCCTTGCTGATAAAATTAGGATTGAAACCGATAGTCTCGGTCTTCAGGAAAACATTTTTAAAGTCATCCAGAATTACCCAGTCAGATTTCGTAGAACCACTATCAACAATAGCAACCATATTTCTTAATTTAAGAGTGCTAAATTATAAATTTATCTTTACATAGCCTTTAAAAACAAATATGGAAACCTTTTTTTATGATTAAAATTAGCTTTTGATTTCGTTTTTGTTCTGATTGAATTGTACAAGCCAGTCTTCTATCTCTTCTTCCAGATAAGAGGTCTGCAACTGAATAGCTGTGATAAAATCGTCGGGAACAGGATCTCCATCCGAATTCTCAAGATCCCAAAGATCATTTGACATGTTTTCGTACTCTGAATACACTCTCTTAAAACGAGAGTTTTCTTTTTCCAAAACTTCAATATTTTTTTGCTGAAGCTGAAATTTTCTGTATTTGTTTTGAGATTTCATACAAATATTTAGATTAATGTGGTTTAAAAAACTTGCGCAGATATTTCTCATCATGCACTACAAGATAGAAAGACCATCAACAGAAAAAGTTGAAAATGAATTTTTTATCAGGTACAATTTCTTTCGTTCTGAAAATTAAATTTAGAAATTATTTTTAATGTGAAAAAAAATTTAACAACTTTTTTTACTGTTTAACATATAGTTATAAATTTGCGTATTATTAAAATAAATGAGAGCATTATTACTACGCCAAAAACAGGTATTATTATTTATTATTGCAGGCGGACTCAGTGCGGTGGTGGAAATTGGGAGTTTCAAAATCTTCAGTACCTACCTTCCACAAATGATTGCTCAGGAGCAGAATTTTTACGGAATACACTATCCTTTAAGTAATATTTTATCGACCAGCTGCGGAATTTTATTCAATTATTTCCTGAGCATCTGGTTTGTTTTTGAAAGAGGAAAACATTCAAAGAAAAAAGAGTTTTTCTACTTCATGGTAGTGTCTTTCATTTCGACAATTTTAAGTTTAACTTTTTTCCAGGTTTTTTACAGCTTTATTTTTAAAGACAATATCAATTTAATTTTTTATACCTTGAGTCCCGAAATCATTAGTAAAATTGCGGCAATCTTACTAGTTTCTATTCTTAATTATTCGGTAAAGAAAAAAGTAATATTTAACGGTTGATTTGTGACTACAATTTTAAATTACCTCTGGAGATTCTGGCTGATTATTTTGGCATTTGTTCTGACAATTATTTTAGGAGTACCCGTCTACATTTTATCTTTTAATAAAAAAAATTACAAATACGCCTACAAACTCATCAGACTTTGGTGTTTCGGAATGTTTTTCGGAATGGGATTACGATACGAACTCATTAATCTTACCGATAAAAAAATTGATAAAAGTAAACAGTACGTTGTCATTTCAAACCACACTTCGATTATGGATATTATGCTTCCGTGCATTTTATTCCCAAATCATCCGCTTTGTTATGTAGGAAAAAAAGAACTGGTAAAAATCCCGATTTTCGGAACGATTTATAAAAGAATCTGTGTAATGGTTGACCGAAGCAGTGCAAGAAGTCGTGCCGATGTTTACAGAAGGTGCGCCGAGAAAATGGAAGAAGGCAACAGCATTGTTATTTTTCCGGAAGGTGGAGTTCCCGACGACACCTCTATTGTTTTAGATGAATTTAAAGATGGCGCTTTTACCCTTTCCTCAAAACACCACTCTCCTATTGCAGTTTTCACTTTTATTGGTTTAAAAGAAATGTTTCCGTTTGATCATTCTAAAGGTTACCCCGGAAAAGTAAGAGTATATTTTAATGATATCCTAGAACCAACAAGTTCACCAAAAGATCTAAAATTGTCCGCTTTTGAGACAATTAAAAAAACACTGTCTGAACACAGTTAATCAAAGAAAAAAATTATATTTGTTGTTTAATTCAAATATATGAACTCACAAACTCAACAGACCAAGTGGTCGCAGTTTCTCTCATTAATTGTTGTATTTTTTTTCTGGGGTTTTGTTGCGGCAAATAATGATATCCTCATCCCTGTTTTCAAAAAATGGTTTGTTCTATCGCAGGTTCAGAGCCAGCTTGTAGCATGGGCTTTTTATGTTGCCTATTTTGTAGGATCCGTGATATTCTTTATCATTTCCTTAAAAAGCGATATTCTCCAGAAGTTTGGTTACAAAAAAACTTTGGCGGTAGGTCTATGCCTTTCTGCGGTAGGTGCATTTCTTTTTGTACCGGCTGCACTGGCTGCCAATTTCTGGTTTTTCCTGTCAGCATTATTTATTGTAGGATTAGGATTTTCCGTACAGCAGATTGTTGCTAATCCGCTTGCCATTAAGATGGGAAGTCCGGAAACAGGAGCTCACCGTCTTACGCTTGCAGGAGGTATCAATTCTTTGGGAACTACCATTGGGCCAATCCTTTTAGGAATTATTCTATTTGGGATGGGAAGCAAAGAAGATTCTCAGCCGAAGACAGATCACCTATCAAAAATTGAAATTGTAAAATCTGAGTACATCACTCATAAAAACGAACTGTCACAAAATATTATCGAACTTCAAAAAGATAAACAGGATGACCCTGCAAAAGTACAGGAAGTAATAACTACTGTAGAAAAAAATATTTCTTCATTAGATTCAGAAATACAGTCTATAGATCAAAATCTTTCTGCTAATGATTCTCAAGTTGATGCGTACGCAAAAAAACTGGGTGAAATAAAAGAAAAATCTACCAGCATCCAATATCCTGTTGGCTTTGTAAAAGAACATCTTAAACAGGTAAAAATGCCTTTTATCGGATTAGGAATTGCTTTTATTCTGGTTGCTGTATTTATGCTATTTTCAAAAATTGAAGATCCTGCTAAAGAAGAGGAGGAATCAATAGAAACCGGATCGGCAAAATTCAGCATTTTAAAATACCCCCAGCTTTATTTAGGAATGCTTGCTATTTTTATTTATGTGGGTGTAGAGGTTTCTATCATCAGTAACCTTCCTGCATTACTTCACACTAAAGAATTCGGAGGTGTATTGGAGCACAATATTGCACCTTTTGTATCATTGTACTGGGGAAGCTTGATGATCGGAAGATGGAGCGGAAGTATAAACGTTTTTAACATGTCTAAAACAATGAATACGGTCATGAAATTTGTAGTTCCTTTCATCGCCTTTGCAATTATCATTTTCGCAAATGAACTCAGTGGTAAAGATGTTTCAAGTTTTTACGTTTACGCATTCTGGATCCTTGCATTTATTATTATGAGTTTTATCGGTGGGAAAATGGCTGGAAAAACGCTTATGATTTTCGGAATTGCAGGCGTTATCATGATGATTTTGGGACTGGTATATCCGGATAAAGAAATTGCTAAATATTTCTTTATTTCAGGAGGCCTTTTTTGTTCCATTATGTGGCCGTCAATTTTCGACCTTGCAATTGCAGGACTTGGAAAAAATACAGGTAAAGCTTCTTCATTCCTTGTCATGATGATTTTAGGAGGAGGAATTATCCCGCTTATTCAGGGTTGGATCTGCGATTTTGATAAAACAAGCCCCGAAGGTGTAATGGGTATTACATGGACGCATTTCTCTTATATAATTCCTATTATCTGTTTTGCATATTTGGCTTTCTATGGCTTCTTAACGCCTAGAATTCTGAAAAAACAAGGAATTGTAATGGGTGAAACAACATCTGGAGGACACTAATTATGTTAAAATCATATCATAAAAAAAGATTTTGGGCGGGTATTTTACTTGCCCAATTTCTTTTGTTCTTTATATTTTCAAAATTGAGATTTGCTGTTTCTTTTTTTGAAAATCTATTTGAAATCCAAAAGAAAACCCATCAGCTTTTATTCGCATGGATTCCGTTTTCAATTGGAGATGTAATCTACATTTTGTACGGGGTTTTTCTAATGTATTTAATAATTAAATTATTCCGGAAGAAAACCAGAAATAAAGCTTTACTTAAAATTTTAATTGTTTTAAACATTACTTACTTCATTTACCAAATTTTTTGGGGAATCTTGTATTTTCAGACGCCTGTTATTTTAAAACTGCCAAAAACAGACATCACTCTTGAAAAAAGAAAGATTCTCGCTATTGAATATTTAAAAAAAGCAAAAGCAACCAGAAGATTAGTACAGGAAGATCAAAATGGTGTTTTCCTTATTAAAGACTTAAATTCGATCGAGAAAGAAATATTAAAACAGCAGAAAAATCTCCCAAGATTCATTACCAGTAAGCAAACTTGTCAGATTAATTCGTTTAAACCTAGTTTATTTGATGATATGATGAGTTTTACAGGCATTCTGGGGTACTACAACCCTTTTACTGCAGAAGCGCAATATAATACCAATTTACCACCTTCTTATTTACCTTTCACTTTAGCTCATGAAAGCTCGCATCAATTGGGCTATGCAAGGGAGCAGGAAGCCAACTTTATAGGATATCTGATTGGAGTTGGATCTAAGAACTCCGAACTTAAATACAGCACCGAATATTTTACGTTAAAAAGCCTGCTAAATTCGATTGTTTATGAAGATGAAAAATTTGTGAAAAATGTCTTAGAAAACTATTCTGAAGAAATGAAAAAAGACAGATTAAACGAAAAGAGATTCATTTCTGAGCATCAGGGATGGCTTAATGACTTTTTCGGATTTACTAATAATCTTTTTCTAAAAAGTAATCAACAGGAAGGTTCCGTTACTTATTCTTATTTTATTGATTTATTGGTTCGCTATAAAAGCCTTGATCAAAAATAAAAAAGAATCGTATCAGGCGATACGATTCTAAAAACACAAATGATGAAAAAAAATTTATTACCTTGACTTGTTCCCTCATTCAAGGCGTTGTAAAAGTACAACATTATTTTGAATTTCAAAACGTCATCACGCTTTTTCTTTTAATTTTATGAAAACTTTATGATTTGAAAGTTTTTGAATTTTTATTTATCTCCAAATATGGATTTACAGTTATCGCCAAAATATTAATTACACGAGAAAAATTAATAAAATAGAGCTTAAACAATAAATATAATTTAAAAACAACACCAATATTAAATGAGTAGAAAAATTAACCAATTTTAATACAAAAAACATATTTAAATAGGTAAATAATGATTTCGATTTGCATCATTGGAATAAAAGAATTACAAATTGCTTCAGAGTGAAGCATAAACTATTAAATCTATAAAATTTTGTCAAATTAATTAGCAGATATTTCGAATAGTTTTTTTTATCATTAAGTCAAAGAAAAAACCATAGACTAAGTCTATGGTTTTCGAATCTGTAGCGAAGACGGGAATTGAACCCGTGACCTCAGGGTTATGAATCCTGCGCTCTAACCAACTGAGCTACCTCGCCGTTTTGGTGGTGCAAATATAGAAAATATTTACTAACCTCCAAAATTATTTTAGCTTAAAATACTCCAAAACATCACCAACATGATTGGGTTTGCTGATTATCTTATTGTTAGCATCTAAAATAAAATAGGTCGGTGTCGCATGAATATTATAAATTTCTGCAAAAGAACTGTTCCATCCTCTTAATTCCGAATCATTAATCCAAGGAAAAGCAGCTATTTTTGTGGTATAAGAATTTTTATCCGTATCCAAAGACAGTCCTATAATCTGGATATTATTAGCCTGAAGATCTTTATATTTTGCCAAAAGCTTTGGCAATTCATTCTCGCAATGTGAGCATGTGGAAGACCAGAATACAATCACCTTTTTATCTGCTTTTACATCCGCAATTGTCTTGGCGGTAGTATTTACCGGTGAATGGAATTTATACTCAGGAAAAACAGCTCCTAAGTCTGTAGCAGCATTTGACTTTAAGGTTGACGCAAGACGGTCGTTTATTGTGCATTTTAAATTTCTAGCCAGTGTAAGATATTTTGTTTTGAAATCATTCATATCATACACATCAAAAATATCAATTAACTCCGAAAGAACGGTTTGACCTCGTGGAGTTTCTACATTCAATTTATTAATTAAAGCATCTACAGACTGAGCAACATTCGTATTTCCACCAACATTTAGGTAAGAAACAAGAATTGGCCTTAGTAAAGACGAGCTCTCAAGCATATCATTTGATTTGTCGATGAAATTAACGATTTCTTCCTGCGTTACTTTCTTATTAGCGTCATTAGACAAAAATTTATTGTAATTGGTGTTGTAAAAATACACAAACGGATGCTTTGCCTGGTCTACTCCACCTGCAGTTCCCGATAACTTTCCTATTTCACTAATTAACGCCTTACCAAAGTCCGTATCGTCTTTATAATATTCTTTAATTTGACCTAATGCGGGAAGAATTAATTCCTTTTTTTGAGAAGTTTCCTGTATACTGCTCATCAATTCATTGGCTTCGTCCAGGTAAATAACATTTTGAACTTTATTTGCCTTTGTTTCAAGCTTAATGCTGACATTTTTATTTTCGGAAATAAAACTTACAGAATTATTGGTATTGGGAAAATATACCTTCATCATCCCGGAATAGCTTTTCGGATATTTAAAAGTCCAGACATTATTTTTACTTTTTTCTTTTGTAACAACAATATCTTTAGAACCATTTAAGGTATATAAAATAGCTTCCTGCTCATTGAATCCCGGCTCCGTCTGAATATTTATTGAAAATTGTGCCTGCAGAGAAAATGCACATAACATAGATGATAATACAAATATCTTTTTCATAGGTAGATATTAATCTTTTAAGTAATACTAATCGCATTTCATATATTAGTCACACTTGGGACAGCGATTCATTATGTAAAAATAAAAAAAACTCTCTGACTAATCAGAGAGCTTTAAATATTTTAATATAATTTTTATATTTTCTGAGTTTTATATCTTGTAGCGAATAAACCAATTCCAAGAATTGCTACTGCTGCCAAAATATACACGTACATATCAATAGGCGATTTGGGTGCACATGGTGGGGTGATAGCAGTTCCACAAGGGGGTTGTCCACCAGGGCCGTTACCCTGTGCATATATTAAACTAAAGGATGCAACAAATAGTATTAAAAGTAATTTATTAAAAAATCTCATCATTTCGTTTTTATTTAATTAATATTTTGGAGTTTACAATAGTTCCATCATTACCCACAACCCTCACAACATATGCTGCTTTAAGCTGAGCGTCTAATTTAATTACATAATCTGAATTTGTTTTAACAGATTTCTCTGAAATAACGAGCTTTCCACTTGCGTCAAAAACTTCAATAGAAGCAGACTTCCATTCCGGATCAAAACGAACAATATAATTTTCTATAGCAGGATGATAGGTAATTAGAGTTCTGGATTTAGGTTTAGCTTCATTAGTATTTAATACATTTTGAGGCGCACCATAATACAGCCCATAATTAGAATTTGCTACCGGAATAACATCTCCTTGTTTAACCTGTACAACCTGACCATTACCTACACTATAATAAAAACCTGTTCCGCCTGAAAGAGCGTGGCTATTATCTGCAATCAAACTTCCATTCTCTCTGATCTGAAATTTTAACGAGGCAATATTATTTCCGAAAACACTCATATCAATTCTTTTACCAAGATAATTCGTTTCGTTCGCCTCATTAATATACAATCTATATGTTGAAGAATAATTTTGATCTATTCCTCCTGCTGCAGTTTCTTCAAAGGTCTGAATAATAGCAGAAGGAGTAGTAAGAGCTTGTACAGAGCTTACGCTTGGATCTTGTATGTACCCAGTAGCATAATTAGGGGAAACCACATAATAAGTTTCACCAATCTGATTGCCATTAGCATCTAAAGCTAAAACTCCTAATTGCTTGATAGTACCCGTATTTGTATTTTTAGCAGCAGTAACCCCATATGATGTAGTTGCCGCTCTTGGAGTTGCACTAAACCTTCTTAGATTATCAAAGTCTAAAGATTGACTTGTCGAATTTCTTAACTTAATCTTGAAAGTACCCAATGGTTTTACAACTAATGCATCATAGTTTCCTGTTGGTACTCTACTGTCAGCATCAAAAGTTATCTGTTGTTGTCCAGCATAAGAGGATGTTGTACCAGTAGTTGAATTATAAGCTACATTTTGAGGATCAACAGCAATTCCCCAAATGTTTGATAAATTATTATTGTCAGTAATCGCAACTGCTTCGTTGTAGCCGATAAGAGACAAATCTATATTGGTTAAATACGGATTGGAGAATTGATAGGTAAACTTACCCCAATTTCCTGTCCAGGCTGCAGTAGTATTATCAAACGAATCCCAGATATAGGTATTATATTTTTCATAGTAATAATTCTGTCCATTACCTCCGGCACCAAAATTAACAGCCAATTGTGGAGCAGAATTTAAAGCCATATTAGCTGCTCCGTTAATGCCGTCAGCATAGGGAGTTCCTTTTACCGTTCGAGAATCCACGGTTGTCCAGCCTGTTGTACCGACGGTAAAATAGGCGGTTCTATCCGCAGCTGTTGTAACTGAAGTAGGAGATAAAGCATCAATCGTAATACCATTAACACTAGTAACAGGTGCTGTAGGAACAGATGAACCGTCAAATCTTAAAGCGGCATTATTCCATTTAAGAATTTCTTTTCCTCCCCATCTGGTATTATTAAAAGCATTTGTACCATTACCAAGCTCAGTACCTAAACTTAAAAAAGATTTTCCAATGAAAGGGATACCAAGTTGCTGATATGCACCGTGTTTTGTAGCAGCATACTCTTTATCAACAATACCCGTGATATTTCCCTGAGAAATTCCGGTGATGTAAAGCTGACCATACGTTGCACTTACGGGAGTTCCCGGATTGAGACGAAGTACGATATTCGCACCACTTGTTTTCAAATCAGTCCCATTGTTTTCAAGTGTTCTGACAACATCAGATCCCCCACTACCACTACCTACGACCATCATGTTCCCATAAAGGTCAATGTTTCCGGAACCTTTTGTTTGAAGACCTCCTCCGTTATACACGAGAGTTCCATTGCTTACATACATCTTAGCAGTATCGTCTACATGAAGTAGTACCTGCGCCTGAACAGATAACCCAATAGCTAAAAGCCCTATAGTTAATAAATTTTTTTTCATTGTATCTCAGTTTTTGTGTTAGTACAATATTCTTTGCAAAGATATAATTTTTTTCTAAAAAAAAAGTTAAAATTACTTATTAATCAAAATATTATCTTTTGTTAAAATAATTTCATCATGCTCACCCACTGTAAACATATAGTCCTCAAGCACTTTTTCAGTAGTTCCGCGCAATCCTCTCGCTCCTAAACCTTTCTCCATGGTTTCGTCCACAATACTTTCTATTGCTTCATCAGTAAACACCAATTTTGTTCCATCCATTTTGAAAAGTTCCACAAACTGATTGATGATTGAGTTTTTAGGCTCTTTCATAATTCTTATCATTGTCTCTTTGGTGAGTTTTTCGAGATAAGTAATGATTGGAAATCTCCCCAAAAGTTCGGGAATTAATCCGAAAGAGCGAAGATCTATTGCATTAATATTTGTTAATATATATTCGTCTTCTTCTACTTTATTGATTTTTTCTGAACTAAAGCCAATAGCCTGCTTATTCATTCTTCTTTCAATAATTTCTTTGATCCCGTCAAAGGCTCCACCCGCAATGAATAAAATATTTTGTGTATTTACCTGAATATACTTCTGATCAGGATGCTTTCTTCCTCCTTGTGGCGGAACATTCACAATACTTCCTTCCAACAGCTTTAATAACCCCTGCTGAACACCCTCACCCGAAACATCTCTTGTAATACTCGGATTGTCTGATTTTCTTGCAATTTTATCAATCTCATCAATAAATACAATTCCCTTTTCTGCTTTTTCAACATCATAATCAGCAACCATTAAAAGTCTTGAAAGAATACTCTCAACATCTTCACCCACATATCCGGCTTCTGTAAGAATTGTTGCATCAACTATACAGAAAGGAACATTAAGTTCTTTGGCAATTGTTTTCGCCAAAAGCGTTTTTCCCGTTCCGGTTTCACCAATCATAATGATATTGGATTTCTCCAATTCTACCTCCCTGTTTTCATCTTTTGCATGAAGAAGTCTTTTATAATGATTGTACACGGCAATTGCAAGCTGTTTTTTAGCCTGATCCTGACCGATAACATATTGATTAAGAAACTCTTTAATCTCTTTAGGTTTTTTGAGCTCATCGATACTTTCTGCAGGAGAAAAACCTGTAGAAGAAACTGTATCTTTTACAATCGAATGCGCCTGCTCGATACAGTTTTCACAAATAAAGCCATTCTGTCCCGAAATCAGCATCTGCACTTCATTTCTTTTTTTACCACAGAAAGAACATTGGTTTGGATTCATTTTTAAATTTAGATATTTTAAAGAAAATCGTAAAAAATTACTTTTTTACGATTTTCTGTTTTTGTTAAGAATTAATAATTAAATTTTGAATTTCTGAATATTCTTCCGGGCTAAGTTTAAGCCTTTCATTTCTGAAATTCATGTCTTCCATTTTATTTAAAGGAATTAAATGAATATGAGCATGAGGAACTTCCAGTCCCACCACTGCAACTCCAACACGAATGCATGGCACTGCATTTTTCACTTTTTTTGCGACTTTCTGAGCAAAAGCCCAAAGATTTTTATATTCCTCCGTATCCAGATCAAAAATCAGATCTACTTCTTTTTTAGGAATAACCAATGTATGACCTTTTACCAAAGGCATTGCGTCAAGAAATGCTACGAAGTTCTCATCCTCTGCAATTTTATATGCAGGAATTTCTCCGTTGATAATCTTAGTGAAAATTGAGCTCATATGATTTTCATTTAAAATTTGCCTACAAAGTTATATCTAAAACTTCAAACGACAATTTATTTCCGTTTGGAAGAACAATTTCTGCTGTTTCTCCAACCACTTTACCCAATAATCCTTTAGCAATAGGCGTATTTACAGAAATTTTCCCGCTTTTCAGATCGCTTTCGTTATCCGGAACCAAAGTAAACACCTGCTCTTTTTTTGTATCTTTATTAAGGAGCTTCACAGTTGTAAGAATAGAAACTTTTGAAGTATCTAACTGACTTTCGTCTATAATTTTTGAAACCGAAATCACATCTTTAAGTTTAGAAATCCTCATTTCAAGCATTCCCTGTGCTTCTTTAGCGGCATCATACTCTGCATTTTCAGACAAGTCTCCTTTATCTCTTGCTTCTGCAATCTGTTGAGTAATTTTTGGTCTTTCAATCGTTTCCAGCTGTTCCAGCTCGGCTTTCATTTTGTCCAAACCTTCCTTGGTTACATAGCTTGCCATAATTTTAAAATTTAGTTTTAGTATAAAAAAATTATCCGACATTTGCCGGACAATGTTTTTGCGTGTTAATCGTTATTGTTTTACAAATATATAAAAATTTATATTCAAATGAAAAAAACTTTTCCAATCATGTCAATTTTCATCTTATTGACAATCAGTATTTTAAATATAAATTCCTGCAGCAGTCGGGAAGACACCGTAAGCTGCTTCCCTTTAACACCCATCAGCGTTAATTTAAATCTAAATCTTGCAGCCTACAACAACCTCAACTTCGTTGGAGGCTGGATTTATGTGGATGAACAGCAAGCCGGAACAAGAGGCCTCATCGTAGTAAGAACAGCCGATAATCCTGCACAGTTTAAAGTATATGACAGAAATGCACCCCACATTTGTCCGGACAATGATACAACTCTGGAAGTAAAAGACGGCATCAGTATCCTTTGCCCAAAAGATAATGCAACCTGGATATTATTAAGCGGACAGCCAACAACAGGCTCTTCCCTCCCTCCGAAAACATATTTCTGGAATTATGACGCAACTACAAAAAATTTAAGCTTATATAATTAATGAAGGTTGTAGTACAAAGAGTTTCTGAAGCTCACGTAAAAGTAGATGATGAAATAGTGGGGAAAATAGAAAAAGGCTTTATGCTTTTGGTAGGAATAGATGAAAATGATGAAAAAGCAGATGCTGACTGGATCACTCAAAAGATTCTAAACCTTCGTATTTTCGGTGATGAAAACGATAAACTTAATTTATCTGTAAAGGATGTTGAAGGAGAAATTTTATGCATCAGCCAGTTTACCCTGATAGCAGATTACAAAAAGGGTAACAGACCATCATTTATAAAAGCCGCAAAACCCGACAAAGCTATTCCCCTTTTTGAATATTTTAAAACAGAACTTTCAAAATCTGGCCTTAAGATAGAAAGCGGAATTTTTGGAGCAGATATGAAAGTCTCATTAATAAACGACGGTCCCGTAACGATCGTAATCGACTCATTTACAAAAATGTAGACATCTCTATCTATACAATAATTATCATTATCTAATGAATTAATGCTGCGCGATAGAAATACTCTATGCAACATTCATAATAAATACCATAAAAACATACCACAACATCCGTACAAATACGGAAATACAGTATAATTCGTAAAAAAATCATATTTACGTTAAAAATATAGCATTATTTTTCTTAACTTTAGGAACCGAAACTAAAAATCCTTAATATGAAAAACTGCTATTTTATCATGCTTTTTTTTATGCTAAATTATTGCATAAACGCTCAAGTGGGAATTAACACCGACAATCCCAAATCGACACTGCATGTTCAGAAAAGAACAGAGCTCACCTTTCCGGACGGAATCATACCTCCGAGAATTTCAGGAGATTCATTGCGAGAAAAAGAAGGTGCATATGGCCCAAGTCAAAATGGTGCTATAGTCTATGTCACTTCTGCAGCAGGAACTACAGGACCGAAAACGGCTGCGGTGAACAGCACAGGACTCTTTATTTATGATGCAACTGCATCAAACGGTACAGGAACTGGGCTTTGGAATAAACTTCCAACAACAACAACTCCGTCTACAGGAACGGGTGATGGAGCATATGCA
Source organism: Chryseobacterium sp. RLHN22 (assembly GCF_051011795.1). Classification (NCBI taxonomy): domain Bacteria; kingdom Pseudomonadati; phylum Bacteroidota; class Flavobacteriia; order Flavobacteriales; family Weeksellaceae; genus Chryseobacterium; species Chryseobacterium sp. RLHN22. Next base: position 120,314 of record NZ_JBPCHW010000009.1, on the reverse strand, counting down.
GCAAGAATAAATAGTGGATTATCACTGTTACAAGTAGGTTTAAATCTCTTGAATAATACCGTGCAAATAATACCGCTCCCTACTGCTAGTGTAAATACTCCAACTACTACTCCTGTCGTAGACATCAATCTGGATGTCGCTGGAATTGCAAATATATCCACGACAATTGGTACAGGACCAACTTCGCCTGGTGATTCTTATTATACTGTTCCATCAACGGGACTATATCAAATTAATTACAGTTATCGAACCGGACAAGGTTTAAGGTTAGAAGTTTTAGGGGCCAATAGGCCAGGACTTATTATTACGAAATCTCCAGCAGGAGGTCTACCAGCCACTGCCACACCAATTGATTATCGTTATTTCGGCGGCATTAGTTTAGGAAATCTCACTGTCCCATTACAGCCATTATTGCCAAATGTTACACTATCATTAGGAAATCTCGCACTGACACAAGGACAAATAAACCATATTTATCAGTTTAATGCTGGTGAAAGAATCAGGTTTGGAGTTCTTACAGGAGGTTTAGCTCTGGGAGTATTAACAGATGCTTCGGCAGAACTGTCAATTTACAAAATCAGATAACACAAATTCACCATACCCATATACAAGAAAAGCTTTCCAATGTCGGAAAGCTTTATTTTTTGTTGTAAAAATATCAATTATCTTACAGGTACACTGCTGAAGTTAAGCGATACTTTCAGGTTCATATCTGAACTCGTCTGATTTTTCAATTCATAAACCGTTCTTACTGTTAAACCCGTACTTTTTACAATACTGTCTAAGAAGCCGCCATCATTATTCAGATCTAAATTTAAGCTTGAAGAATTAGTTGAAATATCCGATCTTGAGGCAACCAGCTTTTCACCTGTTCCATTCGATGAGATATAGACTTTTACAGACTTCAAAGCATTTAATGTACCACCACTCGGTGAAACAACGGAAATTTTAGCATCCGAAATCCTTACATCTTTTATTTGTGCATTATTATTTCCACCTACCCAGGTTTGTACATTTGAAGCTGTTGATGTAGATGAAACCTCCTTACCTGCAGGAACTCCTGTAGAAACCAAAACATTGGCTGTATAAGGAAAAGTATTCTGTACGATTGACTGTACTGCTCCACAACTTACCAAAGCTATGGAAGATACCATTGCTAATGAAAATATATTTTTCATAGGATTAAAATTTAAATGTACCCTTGCAGAAAGTGTACCAAATCTATTCTACCCTCACAGAGAAATCACCAGCAATTTCTCCTTCCGCCATCAGGTTTTTACCTATAATTAACCACACTTCACCACTCTTTGGGATTTCATAGGAAATATCCCGACTAAAAGGTCCATCAAATTTTCCGTCGGGTGTTCTGATCTGATTAAACCTGATATTCATATTATTGTTTTGGGGCAGAATTGAAGCTTTCAGACTTGTTTTTTCATAATTCCTGATTTTCAGTATCAGTTTTTGGTTTTTATCGGTAAACTTTTCATCAATCAGCAGGGGAAGCTTTTCGCCATCAACCACTTTAATGATTTGCCCGTTTTTCACCTCATTTACTTCACTGCCATTATTCTGAATCATTTCGACAGTGTCTTTATTGATTTTTAATTCCTGCGAATCAGAAGGTAAAGTATTTGCAGATTGTTCAGAAACAATAATGGAATCGGCTTCTTTATCTTTCATCGGAACAGCTTTTTTACAGGAGACAATTAACAATGGAACTATTAAAAGTACCGAATTACTCACGTTATTTATGTTGAATGGTTTCATAATAAAGAATTTTAGATAAAAATGTTGGTGACTTTTCAGTTTTTATTTGTTTTAAAATTTCATTTTTGAGTTCTGAATCTTTCTTTTCTTCAGCATATTGTAAAAGATATTTTTCGCTGAACCAAATTGATTTCAAATGATAATCAACTGCAAAATCAGAACGCTTCATGTTCTGGGAAGTAATGACTCCGCCCCAGTTTACAAAACTGCATACTAAAACCATTCCATAAAAACACCAGCTCATCGAGTTGAAGAGAAAAGCATTTCTTTTTTTGTATTGAATTTTAATAAATGTAAGCATCAAACCGATCAAAGACAACAACAGAAAAGCATAAACTCCGAGTCTTTTGTAAGTAAAACCATAATTGGTAATGTACTCTGTATTTTTTATCATTGCTGAGAAAATCAAAACTGCATTCAAAAACAACCAAACTTTGGCAACAGCTTTCAGCAAACCTGCTTTAGCATCAAAATTAAAAGTAGATTTAAAGTAAAACATCATCATTAAAATAACCAGAATAATAGAAAGTATAATTGAATTTACTCTTTCATGGGTTTCTTCAGAAAGCTGCACCGGACTTTTTACTACCTCATAAAACTGCTCATAATTATAAGCAATGATAAAGAAAACAAGCAGAATATTTAATAATATTAAAGAAATTACACCACTGATTCTTTCTGTATTAAGGTCTATAAAAGAAAAAGTGGATTTAAAAGTATGATCATTGTTGTCAAAGCTATTATCTAAAATGTGATTTTGTTTGTATAGGAACTTTTCAATTTTGAAATTCCAAAAATTAAAAGCTATAAAAAAACCAAAAACAACAAGCCTAACGATCTGCCAAAAATCAAATTCAAATTCATAATCATTGAAAAGATTTGCAAAATGATCGCTAACCCCCGCATAAATACCAAAGAAAACCAATACAAGAACTAAAGGGACAATTATGAAAGCAAATATTTTCTGAAACAGATTCGGTATATTTTTCTTAGGAAGCCAGTCTTCAAAGCTAAAAACTCTGCAAAAGAATGTGAAAAAATTAGTTACAAAAACTGGAAGAAGAAAAAGACTCTTCAATCTTCTGTTTTTAGACCGGAAAGTAAGCAGCAAAAGGGAAATCGTTAATGCCAAAAACGAACTGATGTCGCCAAACCAAGCAAATGCAATGCCCGACAAAATGCTTGTTGCAAAAAGCATAAGAAAAGTTTTGCTGCGATTTCTTTCCGGGGTTTTAATAAGCGTTAAAATTGAGTACAAAACGCCTAAAATGCCAAGATTTAAGCCTACATTTTCATTATAAAATAAAATGATAAATGCGATGGTGCTAAGAAATATATAGTGATGTGTTTTCATGAGGTTAAGATTGAGGTTGAGGTTAATAAAAAACAGGAGTTTCTTTTTGTTTGAAAAAATTCTGAAGATTTTCAAAGTTTTGCCACAATAGAGATTCAAAATCGACGTGATGGAAAGCTCTCATATTTCTTCCTTTTTTGTAGGCTTTGATATACATTTTGTAATATTCTGGAAGAATTACCGTTCCTAAACCGATTGCCGCTAAAAGGTGAGCATTAACTTTTCCGTTTCCTAAAAGAAGAAACTGCATGGCGATTTCGTCTTCGAAATTGGTTCCACATCCTGTAAGCAAATGATGCACATCGTGATTTTCCATTTTGGGAATCATCGTAAAACCGTGTTTCTTATAAAATTCCCCTAATTTTCTGCCTAAAGAATCTTTATGAAATTCTAACAGTTGATTTTCATTAAACTGCCATTGTCTTTTTTTCTTTTTGAAATATTTTCTGTACAATTTTTGTGTTTTGTCGTAAACGAACAGGAGAAATTTGATGCGTATTTTTTTCATAGTTGATGTATTTTATTATTAATAATTAGAGTTAAAATCCCATTAAATAAATTCCCAAATAGAAATACAGAATAGCAATGGGAATATTGATACAAATGATTAATGATGCTTTCATACATTCTTTTAATTGAATCTTCCGGAATAAACCATATACCAATAAAATCAGAATTACAGACAGGTTAATCGGAATTCCTAGCTGCAATACAGTAAATCCTGAAGCTGCAAAAGTTTCATTTTTTGTAATTATATATCCGAAAAGACAGATATTTCCGAGAATAAGGAAAATAAGAAAAGTAAATTTCCCTATGTTTTTAATCGTTGAGTTTTTCATATTTATGCTATTATTAAGATTATATAAAGAGCAGATAGAACCGGAAAATTGAAAAGAAGGAGAATTGCCGAATTTTTGAATTCAGTTTTATTTTCTGGAAAAACGTAATACAAAACAAAGAGAAGTATAATTGAAAAAAGATTTATAATTAAACTGAATGCAGATAAAAACAATAATCCTAATACAAGTTCATCCTGAATTTCAAGCAAAGAAAATAGTATAACTAAAATTCCTATTACCCAACTCACACAGAAATAAATCAATGCTACATTATTTAATTCAACCTTCCTCATCACGCTCAAGTTTAAAAACCGTAATTTCCGGACGCACCATAAAACGCACCTGATAAGAGTGTCCTAAAGCACGGTTGATATACAACATTCTTCCGTCTTCCAAATCGATTTCTCCGGAAACATATTTTTTGTTTGCAACTGGAAGAATCGGAGTAATCACTCCCGGAATTCTGCATTGTCCGCCATGAGTATGACCGCTTAAAATCCAGCCTTGATAACCGTTCCAGACATCTTTATCACACACATCGGGATTATGACAAAGCACAAGATTGGCTTTTTCAGGATTATAATCTTTCATCACTTTCATCGGATCAAAATTGGGCGACCATAAATCATCAAACCCAATAATATTCAAACCATAAGATTCTGTCTGTTGATTTTTCAACATCGTCACACCATTGATTTCCAGAATCTTACCAATCTCTTCTGAAGAACCGAGGTCTTTCCAGTTCTCGCCATAGTCATGATTCCCCATAATTCCGAAAGTTCCCAGTGTTCCGAAAACAGCTTTCTGCATTACTTTTTCCAAATTCTCATGGTCTTCGGCTGTTCCATGATTAACGTAGTCGCCTGTGTAGACCACAAAATCCGGATTAAATTCCTGAGCTTTTTCGAAAGATTCTATTAGAAAATTCCAGTCGAATCTGTTTCCGACATGTAAATCTGAAATCTGCATTAAAATTTTCCCTTCTAAATGTTTAGGCAAATTTTTAATAGGAAGTTTTCTCTGTACAAATTCCACCCAAAACGGTTCAATCTGCCATGAATAAAGAAAGGGGAAAGCTCCGACTGCAGAAACCTGCAAAAGTCTTTTTAGAAATTTTTTCCTGGTCATTTTTGAATTTATTTATCTGAAATAATTTTTTAGTTCTCGCAGATTTAACAGATTACGCAGATTTTTGAGGTTTGAATGCACTAAATCTGCTCAATCAACGAGATATTTCTTATCCGGTTTAAATTTTAGCTTCCCGCGAATGGAGTTCCGAAAATTCCTACAGCCAGTTCCATCCAAACTAAAACGAGGATAGCAACAATCACAAGACTGATTATAATTCTGTAATTCCTGTTTTTAACTAAAGTTCTTACCAGGCTTATTAAACCTGCAGTTCCGAAAAGTAAAATTCCGGCTGCGAGAAAGTCAAATCCAGACCAGTTCCAGCCTTCTACAAAAAGATTTCCTAAAAATGCTGCTGCCAGTAAAAGTTCAGGAACAGCAAAAATTGCTAATGTTGTTTGTTTATGTGTTATCATTTATTTAATTTTTATTTATAAAGTACTTTGTGTTTCAAAGTTATTATTCAAAAAAATATATGTTTATTTTCCGAGCAGTTTTTCCAAAGCATTTAAATGTTCCGTAAAAGCAGTTCTTCCATTTTGAGTTACACGATAAGAAGTCTTTGGTTTTTTACCCACAAATTCTTTTTTCACTTCAATATAATTCGACTTTTCAAGTGCATTACTGTGACTTGCCAGATTTCCGTCAGTAATTTCCAGCAAACTTTTCATTTCAGAAAAATCAACCCAATCATTAACCATAAGAACGGACATAATGCCCAATCTTACACGGCTTTCGAATTCTTTATTGAGTTGACTGATGTTAATCATTATTGGTATTTAGTTATTTAGCTAAAAAGTTTTTTAGTTGTATTAATTACTTCTTCTGATAGTAATTCTTTATTGTTTTAATATATCCGTTTAATAACTTTCCAATTTCATCACATGAACTGATAGTATTTTCAAATGTTGCATTATTAATATAATTAAGATCTTTTGCAAGAATAAAATAATACTTCACCTCTTGCAATGAGCCTTCGGAATGAGAAATATAATTAAGTTTATTTGGTAAAGTTTTTTTATTAAATCCTTCTGCAATGTTAGCTGGGATGGAAACTGCCGCTCGTCTCAATTGATTTGTCAAAGCATAAGTTTCTTCTTTGGAAAATGCTGAACTTATTGCATAAATTTCCAGAACAAGTGCATGTGATTTTTGCCAAACAATCAAATCCCTAAACGAAATAATATTTCCCATAATTTAGAAACTAACTAACTAACTAACTAACTAACTAACTAACTAACTAACTAACTAACTAACTAACTAACTAACTATTTATACTTCTTATGCATAATCAAACCATACACAATATGCAAAACACCAAAACCCATTGTCCATGCAATCAATCCCCATCCTAAAAAGAATAAGGAAATCAATCCCAAACCAATTTGGCAAAATCCTAAATATTTTACGTCTGTTAAAGTATATCGTTCTGCATTTACTAATGCTAAGCCATAGAAAATCAATGTAGCCGGCGCAACCAATGAAAACAGATGATGATATAATAAACCTAAACAAACAAATCCGCCTGTCACCAAAGGGATTGCAAAGGTAAACAAAAGTCTTTTGGTTGTCGCATCCCAAATTTTTAAACCTTTCTTTCTACTTTTATTGGCTGTGAAAAAATATCCGCTTAAAACAGCAATAATTAAAATAATAGTTCCCGTAATCACTAATTCATTGACAATACTTGTATTAGAAATTCTTCTTTCACCATCAAAATAATCCAGCCCTTCTCTTTTAAAAACATAAAAAACATATGCAGCACCTAAGATTGCCGCCAAACCGGCAACCACTCCGGATAATCCGCTTAATGAAATAAACCTTGAAGAGCGCTCCATCATGGAACGAATGTGTAATAAGTCTTCGCGATAGTTTTTTGATTCCATATAAAAGAACTTTGAATTACAAAGTTATAATTAATTTTGAAATCCCAAAATATTTCTTCAAGTAATTTCTTTAAATTCTTAACTTTAGAAAAAACATAGTTATGGACAAGGAAATTTTGCGTTCAGAAATTTTCAGACATTTGGATGGTGTTGTCACCGCCCCAATTGTTGCTTCTTTATTGAAAAAAGAAATCATTGCATTCATTATACAAAAAGAAAAAATATTTTTAAAGGAACTTTCAGAAGAGTTTAAAGCCAATGAAGGTTATCTGAATGTGGCAATTCGTGCATTAGCATCACAAGATTTTCTTAATTATGAAGTCGATAATGAAAATGATACGATTACGATTTCAGTGAATGAAAAAACGCAGTTTCTACAGAAATACAGTTTGCTTTATCTTAAGGTAATATCTTTTTTAAAAAACTCTACAGATATTAAAAATCAAATCAACGAAGCTTCTTTTATTGAAGAATTTAATGGGCTGAGCAATTCGGTGAAAGATAATTTTGGAATTCAGTTTTCTGATTCTAATGAAGAAAAGGAAGTTCAGTTACAGATTTTAAAACATATTGAAGGCTGCATCATCGGTCCTGTGATTGTACATCTCGGAATGACGGGAATGTTTCATAAATACTTTATGGAGACTTCTTTTCAGGCTGCCGAATTTCATAAAAATTCAGAGAATTTTGAGGTTATTCTGGACTTTATGGCTCATTTGGGCTGGTTTAAAAAATTGAATGATAACTATAAGTTTACCGAAACCGGAATTTATTTTGCAAAACGAGCCGCTTCCTATGGAGTTACCATTTCTTATCTTCCATTATTAAATAAAATGGATGAACTTTTATTCGGAAATGCTTCCAAAATCAGAGAGATCGCAGAAGGTGAAGATGAAATTCATGTCGACCGTGCGATGAATGTTTGGGGTAGCGGCGGTTCACATGCTAATTATTTTAAAGTTGCTAATGATTTTATTATTCAGATTTTCAATCAGCCGATTCATTTACAGCCCAAAGGAGTTCTCGATATGGGTTGCGGAAACGGCGCTTTCATCCAGCACATTTTTGAAACCATTGAAAGACATACGCTCCGTGGAAAAATGCTTGAAGAACATCCGCTTTTTCTGGTAGGCGCAGATTACAATCAGGCAGCTTTGAAAGTGACACGAGCTAACCTCATCAACAACGATATTTGGGCAAAGGTAATTTGGGGCGACATCGGAAATCCTCAGCAATTGGCTGAAGATTTAAAAGAAAATTATGAAATTGATCTTTCAGATTTATTGAACATCAGAACTTTCCTCGACCACAATAGGGTCTGGAAAACGCCGGAAAATAATCGTCCCGATAGAATCAGTACTTCTACGGGAGCGTTTGCGTATCGTGGAAAAAGATTACCCAATAATTTAGTTGAAGAAAGCCTGAAAGAACATCTCGAACTTTGGCTCCCCTACATTCGAAAAAACGGACTGTTAATTATAGAACTGCATGCTTTAGATTCAAAACTAACTGCCAAAAATTTAGGAAAAACTCCGGCCACCGCTTATGAAGCAACCCATGGCTTTTCTGACCAATATATCTTGGAAGTGGATGTTTTCAAAAAGATTTGCCTTGAAGCAGGCCTTACAACCGATAAAGATCTATTCAAAAAATTCCCGAATTCTGAACTGGCAACAGTTTCAATTAATTTATTGAAAAGTTAAAATCCTGATGAATTTCGCAGATTTTTTGATTAAGCAGATTTCATTTTACTGTTTTATATCTGCAAAATCTACATCATCAGTGAGAATTAAATCTTAAACATCAATTATACATTAAATTTAAACGAAAAACAATGAAATTTGAAACCATAGAAACGGAACGCTTGCTTATTCAAAAGCTGGATTCTAAAACGATGAATACCATTTTCAAAACAAATGATGAAAATGAAATTAAACGAATTTTAGGAATTACCAACGAAGAAGAATTTGCCCGACAAAAAAGAATTTATGAAAAAGGATATGAATCTTATAATCAAAAGATGCTGAATTTTCAAATCGTAGAAAAGCAAAGCAATACCATTATCGGAAATTGTGGTTTTCACACCTGGAATCCGCAACACCATCGTGCCGAAATCGGTTATGCTTTAAATTCTGATGAGTTTAAGAACAAAGGCTTTATGAAAGAAACGGTTAAAAAAGTAATTGAATTTGGCTTCGAAGAAATGCAGCTTAACAGAATTGAAGCTTTGATTGATGAGAACAACATACCCTCAAAAAAATTATTAGAACATTTTGGGTTTACACGAGAAGGAAATCTTCGCGGTCATTATTTGGTTGACGGAATATTTGAAGATTCCGTTTTATATTCTTTGCTAAAATCAGAGTATAAAACAGCTTAACAGTTGATTAAATTTACTTTTTAAAATAATCTACTAAAAAAACAAAACCATTCTGCTCTTCAGAATGGTTTTGTTGTGATTTGGAGTATTTATTTACTGAGGAAGTTTGTTTCCGCTTATTTCAATTGGTAAACTTACAGTCTGTCCACCATCATTAAGATTTGTCCATGTCGAATTAGAAACTAAAAACTGTTTTGCGTTGTTTACTTTAGTTCCGTCATGAGGAAGCTGAGGATAATAATGGATACCGCTCGATGCTTTAGAACCCCACTTGATCCAATATGTACCGGCTGAAAGATTCAAATCGGGTGTCTGAGTTTTCACTTTATAAATTTTGCGGGTTGTATTATCAGTTTGTCCTTGCAAAATTCTGTACATATTGGTCTCTTCAGAAGAAACATAGCGGTTTGATGTAAGATCACCATAAATTTTCACTGCTCCGGCAACCGAAGGATCGGAAGAATAAATCTCAAAATACAATTCATTCAATGGGAAAGTAGTTCCTGAAAAATTGGTTTGATAAGCGTAAAAATAAATATTCTGGATACTCCATTTCTGACCAGATGGAACTACAAAATCATCTGCAAGCATACGATCAGGAATCGTTCCACTAAATCCCCAAGTCGATTGCGGAGATTTTATTTCACTCCAGGTAAATCCTGCAGGAGCACTGGTTCCCCCAGTGGAAGTTGTTCCGGTACTCATTCCCTTTGCTCCTTCCATTGTAAATGCTTCAGGTTGTGGAGTTGTTATTTGTTCGTCGTCATCGTTACTGCAGCTTAAAACTAAAGTTGCTACAGAAAATAGGTATAAAAAAAATCTTGTTCTCATAATGTTAGGTTTTATAAATTATCCGATTACAAAACTACATTTACAAAAGGTCAGATTTTAAAGGAAAAACACCCTTTTAAAAAGGGTGTTTACATATTTTTTAAATGAATTTAGCTTATTTAGCTCTCAATCTCTCTTTGATTGCTTCAATATTTTTCTTTGCAGAATCTTCCAGAATAAGGCTTGCACTCATGTGAATTCTTGCAGGCATCAACTCGTTGAAATGCTCCGTTCCTTCCCAAGACACTTTTTTAATTAAAGCCAAAGCATCCTCACTTCTCGAAGAAAGTGTATTTAAAAATTTCTCCACTTTTGAATCCATCTCTGCAACTGTATCAGACACCGAGTGATAAATATTGTGCTGTTCTGCCCATTCTGCAGATCTAAAGTCTGCATCAATTGCCATTGCCGAAAACTGAGACTTCCCAATTTTTCTTTCCACATAAGGACCAATTACGAAAGGACCTATTCCTAAATTGATTTCAGTTAAAGCCAATGCAGAATCTTTAGTTGCAAAACAATAATCTGCACCACAAGCCAGACCTACTCCACCACCGGTTGTTTTTCCCTGAACTCTTACAACAACAATTTTACCACAATTTCTCATGGCATTAAGAACTTTAGCAAAACCACCGAAGAATTTTGTAGACGCTTCCAATTCTTCAATAGCCAAAAGCTCATCAAAACTGGCTCCTGCGCAGAATGCTTTTTCACCTTCACTTTTTACAAGAATTGCTTTTACTTCATCTTTTGCTCCTTCGTCAAGAATAGTCTGTGCCAATTTTTCAAGAATTGCTCCGGGAAGAGCATTGCTTTTTGCTGTTCCGAATGTAATTTCGGCAATATTATTTTTAATTTCTGATGTTACAAAATCACTCATTTTTATTTGATATTGGATTCAAACAAAAATACTAACAATTGTTCGGTTAAAAAATTTAATGCAAAAAAATTTATTAATAGTTCTCCTAAAAATCAGTATTTCTACTCTATTCAAATTATTAAAAAAGATTTTACTTTGCCATTATCAACGAAGCGGAAACCTTAGAACATTTCCCTCTAACACGGTTTTCTAACGATTCTAAACATAAATGAAAATTCCCTGCTAAATAACAGGGAATTTTTTATTTCTTTCCATACAAAAGCATTCGTTTAAATGCATAAATGGTGGGAAACTTATCAAATTTTTCAGCAATTCTCTTTTTATACTCGCTGATAAATTTGTCATGATCATCCTTATCTAAAATCTCCAGATAAGGAATCAAAGCCGACCCGGAAATGAATTGAAATAATTTTTCAACATTATCCGCAATAATCGGATACACTTTCATGAAGATGTTCAAATCTTTTAAACCTGCATCAAACATTATTTTAGCATATTGATCCAAGCTTAATACCGGTGAAATTCTATTCCAGCCATTAAGTTGTGTTTTGTATGGCTCTTCAGAAGCCAGCTGAAACAAAATCTGATTGAGCATATTTTCTGACTGAACCGGCATCTGCACTGCAAACTGACCATTATTATTTAGTAAAGAAAGAAGTTTTGGAAATAGTTTTTCGTGATCATCTGACCATTGAAGTGCAGCATTGCTGAAAATTAAATCCCATTTATCATTTGAATCATACAATTCTTCAATAGTTTTTTGTTTAAAACTTAATCTTTCGTTTTCGAAATCAAAAGATTTTTCAAGCATTTCTGCCGATGAATCTATTCCTAAGAAATGGGCTTCCTTAAATTTTTCTGACAGTATATAAGTTTGCTCGCCTGTTCCACAACCAATGTCGATTGCTTTTTTTAAACCTTCAGAAGAAATATTTTCTGCTAAATCAAAAAATGGCTGATAACGAATATTTTTAAACTCGTTGTATATTTCGGGATTCCAGGGCATATTATTTTATTTTAATTTGATTGAAAATTGTTTATTTTTTCAAAGCTAAAATATATTTATCGATATACAATTCCTTCTCTTTCGATTTGTATTGCTGAATGTATCTGGGATGCTCCAATACAGTCATTTTATTAAAAAGATTAGCTTCCTGATTCAGCTTCGAAATAAAATCCGCATTTTTCTTTCCTAAAATAAACACTTCCGAAGTGTCCAAATTCAAACTGATATGTTTTTTCAAACAATCAATCATAAAATCTTTTACATCATTAAAAAGTTTTTTATCATCATAATAATTGGCATTGATCCAGCTTCCTTTTGATTTTCTGACAATTGCCAACGGAAATGGAGAATTGATGTAAATATCTTTATAAAATTCGTCAGCTCCTCCGTATTGCTCAATCATATCGTACATAAAAACAGATGAAATCTCATGGGTATACGCTGATTGCATTTTGATTCCGCAAACACTTTCCAGACGTTTCGTGTCGGTGAAAGGAACACCTGTAACTCCCGCTCCATGACGACTCGGATTGATTCCTATTAAAAATTTCCTTTGGTTAGAATCATTGTAATATTTCTGATAAAACTTTTCCATGACAACGATTGTTTCAGGATTATCAAGATAAGGATTTAGAACCTGAAAATCGTCGGGAAGATTTCCATCATATTTTAAATTTCGATTGAATGCGACAACTTGGCCTGCGAAAGTTTTCTTCATATATTATTCCACATCTTCTTCGTCACCTTCTTCACTTAAAGCCAATTCAATATCAATAAACTGAATGTATAAACCGCAAATATTTTCATTAGCGTCATATGCAAAATAGACAGGATATTCTCCATCACCGAAACCACTCGCAAACATGGGAATATGATATTCCGTATTCGGAACTTTCCAATTGATCCAATCTCCTGCATCTCTTTGATTTTTTGGATTGTCCTGATAACTCTTCGCAAAAATATCCGCAAAATAATCATCATAAAGATTATCAACATCTGCTTCATCTGCAAATTTATCTACAGAAGGAAGCACTTCCGCATCGGTAATGCAGCCCAAACCTGCATCTACTCCAAAACCAAAAAAATCGTCTTCAGTTACACCTTCCAGTTCTTCAATCCCAACTAAAGCTTCTCTGTAAATAACAGGTTTCTCTTTGGTGAATTCTACTTTTACAACCGCATATCGATCGCCCCAATCTTCGGATTTCACAACTGCAATCGTCACAGGAAAATCACCTTTCGGAGCCTGAACAAAGTAAGGCGACTGATTGGCATTCAGATAGACCAAAGGATCTCTCACTACCACTTTTCCCGAAGGAAGAGAAACATTTCCGATTTCCATGGTTTCCAATTGCTGCCCCATAATTTCATCTGAAGTAAAATAGGTTTCCAAATCGGTCGGACAAACCAATACGTTTTTTACCTCCTCATACTTCTGCATCCAGTTTTCGTTCATGATTAAACTTTTTTGAATTGATTTTAAGTCTTGAAAATAATGAATAAAAATTTCAGAACCTATTTCAAGAGTATGTTTAACAAAAGTTTATAAAATAAATAAAATTTAGTCGAAGTATTGAGATCCATGTCAAGGTTTAAAACCTTGACATGGATAATAGTAAAGATAAAAAATCCCCTTCAGCAAAAAACTAAAAGGGATAACAAATTTATATTTCATTTTGAATTAAATCAATCCAAACTGCTCAAAATGGTGGGTAAAATGCTTTCTGTGCATCAGTTCCCACATTTCTTTGTTCAGTTTTCCAAACACGAAATTCGTATGCTCTGCGTGTGGATTTTCTTTGTAATAAATAGAGAATCGTTTCAGATTATCCATGAAAGAAATTTTTGCTGCTTCAAGATTTTTATGTCTTAATTCTAATAATTTTTCATCTTCAGCTAGATATGGTGCAGGAAAGTCTTTTGGCATTTTTCTGTGATTGTACAAAGAATCCTGCCATTTTTCCAAATGCTCTTCAGGAGTAAAGCATTTTTCGGCTTCAGGCTCACCCAAACTTACCAAAACGCCGTGCTCCAAATGCTCAATCATTTGCTGAGGAGACATTTTACCCCAGCTTGGCTGAGTGGATTCCGTTAAACCATTCAATGCTTTCTGAATGTTTTTTAAGTTTAAATCAATGAAAGGAGACTGCTTTGCCACTAATGTCAAAATTGTAGCTACACAAACGATCTCATCTCTTTGATTCACCACTTCAACCAACCATTTCACAACACCGGAAGGAATATTTCTTCCCTTAACTCCACGGTTGATCTTTTCTTTTGCCGTTAAATAAACCGTAATCGTATCTCCCGCATAAACAGGCTTAAAGAACGAACAATTTTCCAATCCGTAATTTGCAATAACAGGGCCTTTTTTCCCCGAAACAAATAATCCGGCCGCCGCAGAAAGGATGAAATATCCGTGAGCAACGGTTTTGTCGAAGATCGTACCCGTTAAGCTCGTTGCATCGGTGTGCGCATAGAAATGATCCCATGAAACATTGGAGAAATTCACGATGTCTGCATCTGTTACTGTTCTTCCTGCTGTTTCTAAAGAATCTCCTACCTCAACTTCTTCAAAATATTTCTGGAAAGGATGTTTATCCGAGAATTTTTTCTCAGCGCCCTGCTGATAAACTTTAGTAATTGCCGTTAAAATATCCGGCGAACCTTGGATGGCTGTTTTTTGAAGGAAAAAATGAAGACCATTCAATCCCCCCATTTCCTCTCCTCCTCCTGCTCTACCCGGACCACCGTGCATCAATGTCGGAAGCGGGGAACCGTGACCTGTACTTTCTTTCGCACTGTCTCTGTTTAACACAAAAATTCTTCCATGCTGAGAAGCCATTTTCCACGAAGTTTCTGCAACGAATTGATCATCGTGAGAAATGATAGAACCTACCAAACTTCCTTTACCTTTCTTTGCCAATGCCGCTGCTTCTTCCGCATCCTTGTAAGGCATCAATGTAGAAACCGGACCAAAAGCTTCGACATCGTGAGAGATATTTTTAGTAAACGGAGCGTCGTTTAAGAACAGTTTCGGACTCATAAATGCTCCATTTTCATAGTTTGCATCTACCAATTCGTGTTTTCCGTCGTAGATCAATTCATTTTCAGTTTTTAGAATATCAACTTTTCTTAAAACCTCATCGTACTGTTGTTTTCCAACCAAAGAACCCATTCTTGTTTCTCTGCTTAATGGGTTTCCGATTTTTGTCTGATCCAAAGCTTTAGACAACGCATTCTGAACATCTCCAATTAGATTTTCAGGAACGATGATTCTTCTGATCGCCGTACATTTTTGGCCGGCTTTCGTAGTCATTTCATTACGAACTTCTTTGATGAACAAATCAAATTCCGGAGTTCCCGGTTTTGCATCCAATCCAAGAATTGAACAGTTCAAAGAATCTGCCTCCATATTGAAACGAACCGCGTTTCCTGCAATTGATGGTAAAGATTTCAATTTTCTACCTGTCGTTGCAGAACCTGTGAATAACACCGAATCTCCATCCTTAACGTAATCCAGAATATTTCCAGGTTCACCACAAACCAACTGAACAGCACCTTCCGGAAGGATTCCGCTTTCAATCATATCCTGGAACACTGCGTTTGTTAAATAAGAACCAAACGGAGAAGGTTTTACAATTGAAGGAACACCTGCTAATAAAGAGGTAGACAGTTTTTCCAACATTCCCCAAACAGGAAAATTATATGCGTTGATTTGTACAGAAACTCCTTCACTTGGCGTTAAAATATGAGTTCCCAAGAAAGTTCCGTTTGCAGAAATTTTCTGAGTATCTCCATCCACCCAAAACGGTGTGTTCGGAAGCATTCTCTTTGCCAAACCCGAGTACGTGAAGAAAGTACCGAAACCGCCTTCAATATCTACCCAAGAATCTACGTGAGTTGCTCCTGTTTTATAAGATAATTCGTAATACTTTTTCTTTCTTTCTAAAAGGTAAAGCGCGACTTTTTTCAACATTTCTCCACGGTCGTAGAATGTCATGGATGAAAGGTTTTTGTAACCTACCGTTCTTCCGTAATCTAAAGCCTGCTCAAAATTAAGACCTTCTGTATCGGAAATGGCAACCTGCTCACCGTTTACGGCATTATACAAAGGAATTCCGTTTCCGGTACCTTCTACCCATTGTCCGTAGATATAGTTTTTTAACTTTTCCATATAGTTTTTAATTTATAATGTATTCAATTTAACAATTCATGAAAGGATGCTTCGACAGGCTCAGCATGACTGCACTAATTATTTAAATGATACATTTTATATTGTTATAATTTTAATTTTTTGGTTCCTGATATGGAAACAACTTTACAAGGCCTTCATACAAACTTCTATGAAGAATGGTGGCATGATTGTCTGTTTCCATCATTTTATATTCTAAAGTCCAGTTTTTCTTATTGGCTTTTTTAAGAACATCGTATAAATCTTCCGCGTCTTTTACCATTACCGGATGCTCGCCTTTTCCGACAGAAACGTAAATAAATTTCTTGGTATCCGGAATCTTAGTTAATAATTGAGGAGCCTGCTTTAAAAGACTTTCATCATCCCACCACAAACTCGGACTGATGATAAAATAATTATTGAACATTTCAGGTTTCTTCAACAGAATTTCAGTTGCCAACAAACCACCCAATGACTGCCCGAATAAATAATTATTCGTTGTTTTAAACTGTTTTTCGATATAAGGTTTCAATTCTTTTTCTAAAAACCAAATGAATTTATCCGAATGCCCGGTTGTCGGATAATCTTTCTGTAAGTCTTTTAAATCGGTATGAAAAGTAAAGTCTCTTTTTCTGTCGACATTCGCAATTCCCACCACAATAGTTTCCGGCATGGAGTACATTTGATTAAAGAACTGGACCAAACCTGTAACGTGGATAAAATCTTCATTCATACTTCCATCCAGAAGATAAATAACCGGATACGATTTCTTTTTATCAAAATTTTGCGGAAGATAGATGTTTAAAGTTCTGTCTTCTTTTAAAATCTTAGATTTTATGGTTCTGATTTCTCCAATCGTCAATGGTTTTACATTTCCTGTCTGTGCAAGAACCACAGATTGAAATGAGCACAGAATACTGCAGAAAATAAAAAGTTTTTTAATCATATTAATTTTTTGTGTTGTAAAATTATTTCACATCATCCCAAATGCTGTAATCAACAACTTTCGTAGGAATCTGCTCAACATATTCTGTAAATGGCTCACAAGGTAAAATCACGTCTTTTCCTTCTCTTGCCAATTCCTGATAGAGTTTTGTCCCTTCAGTTTTCCATTTGATCATTTCGTCAGAAACATCACGGATAATTTTTGCAGGACTTCCAACGATCAACTTTCTCGGTTCACATTTAAAATTGGCTGGAACAAAAGCTAATGCACCGACAATACTTTCATCACCGATTACGGCTTTGTCCATTACGACAGCGTTCATTCCAACCAGACAGTTTTTTCCGATATGCCCGGAATGAATAATCGCTCCATGACCGATGTGCGCAGATTCTTCCAAGATAGTTTCAATCCCCGGAAAAACGTGAAGCGTACAGTTTTCCTGAACATTTGCACCGTCTTTCACAATAATTTTACCCCAGTCGCCACGAATAACCGCATTAGGACCAACATAAACTTCTTCGCCGATTTCCACATTTCCGATAATTACCGCTTGCGGATGGACGTAAGCGGAAGGTTTTATTATTGGACGAATTCCGTGGTATGAGTAAATATTCATAATTTTAATTTGAAAATTTGAGAATGAGTTAATTTGAAAATTATTTTTAACGCAAAGTCCGCAAGGTTTTAAAAAAAATTTTCATGCAGATATTTCGTTTGCAAAGGCGTTTCACTCAGCAAAGGGCAAACGTTAACTTAACGAGCTAATTTGAGAAATGAGAATGTGTTCTGAATGGCATTTTCAAATTCTCAAATTAGCACATTTTCAAATTAAACCCTTTCAATTACCATTGCATACCCTTGTCCGACACCGATACAAAGCGTACACAATGCATATTTTTTATCTTGTTTTTGGAGTTCTATTGCGGCAGAACCAACGATTCTGGCTCCGGAGACTCCAAGTGGATGACCGATGGCAATAGCTCCTCCGTTTGGATTTACTCTTGAATCATCATCTTTTAATCCTAATGTTCTGGTTACTGCCAAAGCCTGAGCTGCAAATGCTTCATTCAACTCGATGATATCCATATCGTCTAATGAAAGATTCAGTCTTTTTAACAATTTCTGAGTTGCTTCAACAGGGCCAATTCCC
The DNA here is from genome assembly GCF_051011795.1 of Chryseobacterium sp. RLHN22. Classification (NCBI taxonomy): domain Bacteria; kingdom Pseudomonadati; phylum Bacteroidota; class Flavobacteriia; order Flavobacteriales; family Weeksellaceae; genus Chryseobacterium; species Chryseobacterium sp. RLHN22. The sequence goes on along the minus strand of NZ_JBPCHW010000009.1, from coordinate 101,970 downwards.
ATAATTCTTGGCTCAACACCGGCAACAGATGATCCTAAGATTTTTGCTTTTGGTTTTAAACCATATTTTTTCACAGCTTCTTCGCTTGCTAAAATTAAAGCAGCTGCTCCGTCATTCATTCCGGAAGCATTTCCGGCAGTTACAGTTCCTTCTTTTCTGAAAGCCGGACGAAGCTTTCCTAATCCCTCCATAGATGAAGTCGGTTTGATAAATTCATCTGTATCGAAGATTTTCGGTTCGCCTTTTCTTTGTGGAATTTCAACTTTTACAATTTCTTCCGCCAATCTTCCGCTTTCTTGTGCTTTTGTTGCTTTTTGCTGTGACCAAAGCGCAAATTTATCCTGATCTTCACGACTGATGTTGTGCATTTCTGCTAAATTTTCAGCGGTGTCACCCATCGCATCTACACCGTACATTTCTTTCATTTTGGGATTCACAAATCTCCAACCGAAAGTGGTATCAAACATTTGGCTGTCTCTACCGAAAGCTGCGCTTGGTTTTGACATCACGTAAGGTGAACGCGTCATATGTTCTACTCCACCTGCGATGTAAATTTCACCTTCACCAGCAGCAATCGAACGGAAAGCATTCGCAACTGCAGACATTCCTGAAGCACAAAGTCTATTTACTGTTTCGCCCCCTATTTTATATGGAAGTCCAGCTAATAAAAGTCCCATTCTTGCTACGTTTCTGTTGTCTTCACCTGCCTGATTGGCGCATCCGAAAATAACATCTTCAATCTCCTCTACAGGAACTTCAGGGTTTCTTGCTACGATTTCTTTAATCACTACCGCTGCCAAATCGTCGGCACGAACTTCTGAAAGACCACCAGATAATTTTGAAATAGGTGTTCTTACATAGTCTATGATATATACGTTGTTCATTTTATTTAATTTGAAAATGTGTTAATTTGAGAATTTGAAAATGAAATAAAGCATTAAAAATAATTTTTAAATTGCATCATTTTCAAATTTTCAAATTATAATTCTATTACTTTTTTTCCGATTTTATAAACTGTACCTACAAATTTTGCTACCTGCTCATTATTCTGATTGGTAATTTTAATGTCGTAGATTGCTGTTTTACGAGTATCATTCACCAAAACACTTTCTGCCCTGAATAGATCTCCTTCTCTTCCGGCTTTGGTAAAATTGATGCTTACATTTAATGCAACCGCTGCATTTCCGTCGTTGTTTGATGAAAAAGCAAAGGCAGAATCTGCAAAAGCAAATGTTACTCCTCCATGAACCGTTCCCAATCCGTTGAGCATTTGTCTGGTGATTTCCATTTCAATCAAAGAATAGTTTTCTTTAATATCAATGATTTTTATTCCTAAAAATTGGGAGAAATAATCCTTCTCCATCATATAATCAACAACCTGTCTTGGATTCATATTAATTTGTTCTTGTTATTTCTAGATATAATTCATCAGCAAATTTATCATAAATACTCATGGTTTTGCCAAGAATCATCTGCTCGTTTGTGAGTTGGGTTGACGAATTTTCATTAAGATAAAAAGCATTTAAATCAATTTCCCTCTTCAATAGAAATTCTCTTAATCAGTTCTTTAAATTTTTCATTAAATTTTCCCAATAAATCCAACTTTTCCTCATCGTTAATTGAAGAAAGCTCCTGAATAATATATTCTTTCGCAATGGTGAGCCTTGTTTCCAATTCAGTTCTGAAGCCATCTATATCCATACTATTAATTTGAAAATTTGATCAATTTGAAAATTTGAAAATGAAAAACGGCTGTAATTAATTTTCAAATTAGCACATTTTCAAATTGCTTAATTCAGTTTACGCAACAACGGGCTCTGTCTGTATCTTTCCTCCTGATATTCTTCGTAAAGATTTTGCAAGGTTTTAGAGATTTTTGCATATCCTATTTCTTTTCCCCAAGCCAATAATCCTTTTGGATAATTTACCCCTTTCTGCATTGCCAATTCCAGATCTTCATCGTTGGCAACGCCTAATCTTTTTGCTTCAACTGCTTCATTAATCAACATGGAGATAATTCTCAAGAATATTTGCTGGTAAAGAGTATCGTCTTTTTGTGCAACAGGTTTTTGAGCATTTTCTGAATAATCATAAAAACCTTTCCCTGTTTTTCTGCCGTGAAGTTTGGCTTCCGACATTCTTTGCTGAAGAAGAGAAGGTTTGTATTTCGGATCGTAGAAGTATTCGTTGTAAACTGTCTTGGTTACGGAAAAATTCACATCAACACCAATTAAATCCATTAATTCAAAAGGTCCCATTTTAAAGTTTCCGATTGTCTTCATGGCTTCATCTACCTGCTCTACCGTTGCGATATTTTCTTCAACGATTCTCAGACCTTCACCATAATAAGGACGAGCAATTCTGTTCACGATAAATCCGGGAATATCCTTTGCAATCACTGGAGTTTTGCCCCAATCTTTCATCAGATTGTAGATTTTTTCCGCTAAAGATCTTTCTGTTAATAAGGATGGAATAACCTCCACTAAAGGCATCAAAGGAGCCGGATTGAAGAAGTGAATTCCTATGAAACGCTCCGGTTTTTGTAATTCCGCACCGAGAGAGGTGATGGAAATGGATGATGTATTGGAACCAATCACACAGCTTTCTGAAACATGTTTTTCTAATTCTGTGAAAACTTTGGTTTTAATTTCTTTGTTTTCGATGATGGCTTCAATGATCAACTCACAATCTTTGAAGTCCTTCAATTCTGTAGCAATGGAAATGTTGGCTAAAATTTCAGTCATTTTTTCTGCCGAAATTTTTTGTTTATCAACCAATTTGGTTAATGTTTTTTCCAAACCTACGGTTGCCGTTTCTACTTGTTTTGCGTTGGCATCGTATACCCAAACTTTGCATCCGTTCGTAGCGGCTACTTGTGCAATGCCGATTCCCATTGTTCCGGCACCGATAATTCCTACATTCATATTTTAAATTTGAAAATTTGAAAATGAGTTAATTTAAAAATTATTTGAGCTTCGAACTTGAAATAATTTTAGACAGAATTAATAGAATTTCTTTTAAATCTGAAATTAATTTTTCGTTTGGAGATTTCAAATACGAAGATTTTAAACACAACAAAAGCCAATATTCTGTTTCATCAGCTTCTTTAGCAGCAATCTTTAATTTATGAATAAAATCTGCTTTGCTTTCTGCATTTTGAGCCTCTCTTACATTTGCTCCAATCGAAGTCCCTGATTTAAAAATTTGATTTGCCAAAGGAAACTTTTTAGCTTCATACAAATCTTCTGAAAATTCAATAATGTTCAATGCAAAATCAAAAGCCTTATTTACAATAATATTTTCTTTATCATCCCTCATTTTCAAATTCTCAAATTAACTCATTCTCAAATTAATTATCTTCCTTTATAATTAGGTTTTCTTTTTTCTAAAAAGGCACTTACTCCTTCTTTGAAATCTTCTGTTTCTGCAGCTTCCTGTTGCAAATCTCCTTCTAATTCCAGTTGTTCTTTCAACGTGTTGTTGTAAGAAGCCGCGAATGCTTTTTTAGTTAATTTAAGTCCAACAGTCGGCATATTTGCTGTCTTTTCTAAAATTTCTAATGATTTAGAAGTGAATTCTTCTTCAGAGAAAACTTCCGCTACCAAACCATAAGATTTTGACTCTTCCGCAGATAACTTTTTGCCCGTAAATGCCAAATAATTCGCCAATTGTCTTCCCAATAACTTCGGTAAGAAATAGGTTCCTCCAGTATCAGGAATTAATCCGATATTGGAGAATGCCTGAGCAAAATATGCTTTATCAGAAGCTAAAACAAAATCACAAATCAGTGCCAACATCGCTCCGGCTCCTACCGCAGGACCATTCACCAAAGCAACAACAGGCTTTTTGCAACGTGTAATTTCCATTACCAGGGGATTATAATAATCAGTTACAATTCTCCTGATAATATCATCGTCGTGATGTTCATTTCCCTGAACAAACGCATCATCCAAGTTCTGACCGGAACAAAAAGCCTTTCCTCTTCCAGAAATCGCCACACATCTTACAGTAGGGTCATTACTACATTCTTTTACAAAATCTTTCAAATCTGCCAATGAAGGTTTTGTCAACGCATTCATTGTTTCAGGCTGATTGAGATAAGCAATTTTTAGCTTTCCATCGAAATGTGATTCAATATCAAGTTGTGTGTACATAGGTTATAATTTTTTAATTTGAAAATTAGATAGTTTGAAAATTTTTAACACAGTACCAATTTACTCATTTTCAAATTGATTAATGACATTTAAAATAATCAAAAGGCTCTAAACAGTCTAAGCACTGATACGAAGCCTTACATAGCGTAGACCCGAATCTGCTGATCTGTTTGGTATGTTCGGAACCGCAACGAGGACATTTTTTAGGTTTCCCGATGTGATGTTCGTCCGCTCCTTTTTCGGGAGGTGTGATTCCGTAAGCACGAAGTTTTTCTCTCGCTTCATCTGTCAGCCAGTCTGTTGTCCAAATCGGAAACATTTTGGTAACTACTTTTGCCTCCCAACCGTTTTCTCTCATCATTTTGATGATGTCTTCTTCAATCGTGAACATCGCCGGACAAGCAGAATACGTAGGTGTAATTGTAACTTCACAAGTTTTTTCACCCGTGATATTTGCTTCTCTCACGATGCCCAATTCCACGATATTAATTACTGGAATTTCGGGGTCAGGAATTTGACTTAATATGTTTAATAAATTATTCAAAATTTTCTATAAAATATATTGAATTGTTGCCCAAAATTGTGCTATCCTTACTCTTGGGATCTTGTGCACTCACGATTTCACTAAAATAACCTGCTAAATGATCTCCTTTTTTGAAATCATATCTAATATCAGTAAAATATTTTCCTCCTTTTGCATTTTTATAAACTACAGAATCTATTTTAATTTCTTTTTTATTTCTGTAAATTGTATAAATAATTTTAGCTTCTTTAGAAATTTCGTTTTTCATTTCAGGAGAAAAAAACTTGTATGATAGTCCTCGCAAATTTTTATTTTCTACCAAATAAAATTTACTATTAGCAGAATCTATCTTTCCATGTTCTTTAAAAATAATTTGATTTTTAAAAACATCATTTTTTCCTAAAACGATATAATCAATTTGTATTTCTTTAGAATCAGTTTTGTTCGTTAAACTCCAAATTCCTGTTTTAACATTATCCCGTGTATCAAAGTTACCCTTGAGTATAAAATAATCTTTGTTAGCAGTAATATGAGTTATTGAATCATTGATTTTATTCTTACTTTGATTCTCATAATTTTTCAACTCAAACATTTCATTTACATCATCGAAACTGTGCAAAACTTTAGTTTTAACTTCCTTTTTTTGACAAGATGAAATGATTAAACCAGCAAATAAAAAATTTAGAAATATCTTCATATGAATATTAAATTACCAAGTACAACCCGGATACGCTCTCTGCATATATTGCAATTCACAAAGAATATATCCAAAATATTCTGTATGATACCCTGTTCTTGATTTTGGCTGCATGAAAGGATTTGTTGGATATTCTAAACCGAAACCTTCAAAATCTTTCTGTGTAATCGTCAAAAATTCTTCGTAAAGAGCATCTGTGTTCGGAGCAATATTTAAAGCTACCAAATCATCTTCTCCTTCCGTTTTTGCAAAAAGACCTTTCGTGTATTCCCAAATATTTTCGATGGCTTTTTCTAAACGAGTTCTACTTTCTTCTGTTCCCTGAGCAAAAATTTTCATCCACGAAGCAGCGTGAGTATAGTGATACCTTACTTCTTTTAAAGATTTCTGAGCAATGGCAGAAAGTTCTTCGTTGGTAGAGTTTGATAATGCTTCGTACATCAATTTCTGATACACTGCAAAAACGTACACTTTTAAAATCGTCTGAGCATAATCTTCATTGGGAAGTTCTGTCCAATGAGCGTTTACATATTCGTGTTCGTATCTTAAAAATGCCAAGTCATCTTCACTTTTTCCGTCGTCGATCACTCTTGAAGCATAAACGTAGAAATTATTGGCCTGGCCAAGCTCATCCAACGCAATGTTTGTTAATGCAATATCTTCCTCTAAATAAGGACCTTCACCGCACCACGCAGACAAACGCTGTCCCATAATGAAACTGTCGTCTGCTAGTTTTAATAAATAATTATATAATGGGTTCATTATTTTAGCTTTTGGCTTTTGGCGTATAGCTTTTGGCAAATTGCAAGCAGCTAACAGCCAATCGCTGTTTTACATATTTTTTACATCGTTTGGAATGTCGTAAAACGTCGGGTGACGATACAATTTATCATCAGCCGGATCGAAGAAAGCTTCTTTATCCACTCCTTCCGAAGTCACGATATATTTACTTGGAACTACCCAAACTGAAGTTCCTTCTTTTCTTCTTGTATAAACATCTCTTGCATTCTGCAAAGCCATTTCTGCTGTAGGCGCCTGTACAATTCCAACGTGTTTGTGAGATAATCCCGGTTTAGTCTGAATAAACACTTCCCACATATCTAAATTTGCCATAATTAATTTGAAAATTAGGTAATTTGAAAATTTGAGAATTAGGCAATTTGAAAATTTATACACAATGATGGCATTTTCAAATTAGCACATTTTCAAATTAGCACATTATTATATTACTTCTTTTTGTTGTTTCTCTGCAAAAGCCGCCGCCGCTTCTTTTACCCAAGCATTTTCTCTTTGAGCTTTTCTTTTGGTTTCGATACGCTTTTTGTTTGCAGGGCCGTTTCCTTTCAAGATTTCCATAAATTCATCCCAAGGAAGTTCCCCGAAATCGTAATGCTGTCTTTCCTCATTCCATTTCAAGTCTTTGTCCGGAATTGTTAATCCTAAAAATTCAGCCTGAGCAACCGTAACATCGATGAATCTCTGACGAAGACTGTCATTACTTTCTCTTTTCACTCTGTAGTTCATAGAAATTTTAGAGTTTGGAGAGCTGTCGTCATTCGGTCCAAACATCATTAAAGCTGGCCACCAGAAACGATTTAACGAAGCCTGAGCCATTTCTTTCTGCTGTTTTGTACCACGGCAAAGTGCCATTAAAATCTCGTAACCTTGTCTTTGGTGGAAAGATTCTTCTTTACAGATTTTCACCATTGCTCTTGAATAAGGCCCATAAGAATTCCCCATCAACATTACTTGATTCATGATTGCTGCACCATCAACCAACCAGCCGATTGCACCAATATCTGCCCAACTCAACGTCGGATAATTGAAAATACTTGAATATTTTGCTTTTCCTTCCAACATATCTTCATACGTTGCATCTCTATCAGCTCTGATACTTCCGTCTCCTAAAGTTTCAGTTGCAGAATAAAGATATAAGCCATGACCTGCCTCATCCTGAACTTTCGCCAAAAGAGCCATTTTTCTTCTCAATGAAGGTGCTCTGGAAATCCAGTTCGCTTCCGGTAACATTCCGACAATCTCAGAATGCGCGTGCTGTGAAATCTGACGAACCAATAGTTTTCTGTAATCATCAGGCATTACATCTTTTGGCTCTACTTTATTTTCGTCGTGTACGTATTGTACAAATTTTTCTAAGTCCATAATTTTTTAATTTGAAAATTAATTAATTTGAAAATTTGAGAATTAGGCAATTTGAAAATTAAAACACAATCATGGCATTTTCAAATTAGCATATTGACTCATTTTCAAATTGATTTAAACATCATAATTAAGCATCACCACATTCGTTGTCGGGTGACATTGGCAGGTAAGAACGTAACCTCTGGCTACTTCTTCTTCGGTAAGCGCGTAGTTTTTTTCCATGAAGACTTCACCTTCTAAAACTTCGGCTTTACACGTACAACAAACTCCTCCTTTACAAGCAAAAGGCACAGGAAGATTGTCTTTCAATGCTTTATCTAAGATACTCTCTTTTTTTGAATTCAAGTGGAATGAATATTCATCATCATCGATGATTACCGTTACCATACTTTCAATATTGGCAATAGCTTTGAATTCATCACTCATTTCCTCCGTATTCTCTTCGTCAGGAGCGGTAAAATATTCAAATAAAACCTGAATGGCAGGTACTTTTTTATCTTTCTTTAAATAATCTGCAATTCCTTTAATCATTTCTGAAGGTCCACAAATAAAATAAGTCGCTTCTTTTATATCAATATCGGTATATCTTTCAAATAAAAGTTCCAGTTTTTCAGGAGAAATTCTACCTTCGAAAATCGGGTCTTCATGCTGTTCACGACTTACTAAATAAACCACTTTCAACCTTCCGTTGAACTGCTCAACCAACTTATCGATTTCAGCCTTTTTCATCACATGATTCATGCTTCTGTTGCTGTAAAACAAATAAGCGTTTGAATTCGGCTCCTGATAAAGACTTTCTTTGATATTCGACAAAACTGGAGAAATTCCGCTCCCTGCAGCCAAACCAACGTACGTTTTCACATTTGTCGGGTGATAAGATGTGTTAAAACCACCCATCGGAGGCATTACTTCAAGAATTTCATCCATATGAAGATGCTCGTTGAAATATCCGGAAACTTTTCCGCCTTCCAATAATTTCACCAATACTTCCAGCGTGTTACTTTTTTCGCTTGGCGCATTGCAGATAGAATAAGAACGTCTTTCTTCATTTCCGTCGATCATCATTCGGAAATTAAGATACTGCCCCTGCTTGAACCTGAATTTATCTTTCAGCTCTTCAGGAATTTCAACGGCTACATTCACTGCGTCGCTGGTATCTTTCTGAACTTTTACCGTTTTAAGTTTATAAAATGAATTCATTTATTTTTTAAGTATTCTGTTAATTTTTCCACCTTCACATTTTGGAAGACTATCCTGAGCGTGGATTTTCACTTTTGTAGTAATCCCTACCCTCTTTTTAATCTCGTTTTCGATGCTTTTCCCAAAGTTTCCGACAAAAATAGCATAATCATCGGTATTTTGATTTAAATTTTTAGAAGCTACCAATTCATCATCAATTTCAACATCAATATCCAAAGCAACACACATTTGTTCTTTTTCAATCGGCGTTAAATAATAGTTAGGAACAACACCTTGCACATGAGAAAATGCTTCTTCAATCTGACTTGGATAGACATTTACCCCTCTTACAATCAGCATATCATCGGCTCTTCCGAGAATTGGCTTCATTTTCACCATTGTTCTTTTTCCGCTTTCGTCATAATAAAGACTTGTGATATCGTTCGTCCAGTAACGTAAAAGCGGCATTGCTTTCTTCGTTAAAGTCGTGATCACCAAAACACCTTCTTCACCGAAAGGAACAGGTTCTTTGGTAATGGGATCTAAAATTTCAGGATAAAAATGATCTTCCCAAATATAAGAACCTCCTTTTTCCTCAAAATCTTCCATCGAAACTCCGGGACCGATGATTTCACTCAAGCCATAAATATTGGTTGCATGAACACCCAATTTTTCTTCAATGTGATGTCTGATAATCTCCGTCCAAGGTTCTGAACCTAAAACAGCATATTTCAAACTGATTTCGTCCGCAGAAATTCCTCTTTTTGCAAATTCATCAGCTAATGTTAAAGCGTAAGATGGCGAACAGCAAAGAACTTCCGGTTGAAAATCCATAATTAAATCGACTTGTCTCGCCGTCATTCCTCCCGAAATCGGAAGAACACTCATTCCTAATTTTTCAGCTCCGTAATGAAGTCCAAGTCCACCTGTGAAAATTCCATAACCATAAGCATTATGCAGCTGCATTCCCGGTTTTGCTCCCGCCGCGTTCAAAGATCTCGCCACTACTTCGCTGAATAAATCAACATCTTCTTTTGTATATCCTACAACCGTCGGTTTTCCTGTCGTTCCGCTTGAACAATGAATTCTCTGTAGTTCATTTTTTGGAACCGTGAATAATCCGAACGGGTAATTGTCTCTCAAATCCTGTTTGTAAGTAATCGGAAGTTTCGTAATATCTTCGATCGACCTTATATCTTGTGGAGATATTCCTGATTTATTAAATTTTTCTTTATAAAATTCCGACTTCTCCCCAAGATAGTCTACCAATTTCGCCAATCGCTCAGATTGAAGCTTTCTCAGTTGATCGAGCTTTAGATATTCAACATCAAAATCCATAACTAACTAACATTTGTTAGGTGTAAATTTAAAAAGATTTTGGAACATGGCAAATTTTTTATGACTTTCATCATATTTTGAATTATTCTAAATAACTGAGTCTGAGGTCAAGATTGAGATTAAGGATGATTTTATGTTGAATTTGTCATTCAGAACGAAGCAAAGCGGAATAAAGAATTTAGTTTTAATATTTTAAATACATTTCTCCTCCGTCCCAACAACTGGTTTTATTCAATAAAATTTTTAAAAAAATGTAATGATTTTCTCATGCAGGTTTAGAAGATTGACCAGATTTTTTTTACATCATATAACATTAGACTTTGTAAACATCAAGAATTTCCGGTCTTTCTGAATTATCTGAGATTTTTCCGGTTTTGGCAAATTCAGTCCAGAGTTTTCTTAGTTTTTTCCCGTTTTCATCAATGTAGCTCCAGGGAATATTTTTTAAAATTTCCGCATCTTTCCATGCGGCTTGGTTTCCGAAAATAAAAGGTAAATCTATTGCATGCGCCCCTAAAAAATGATTGGCTGCTTTCAATCGGGGATGAATTCTAAATAGATACACATTACCTCCGGCTTCAGCATAGTTTTCTGCAAATTCTTTCGCTGGTCTTCCATAAATTATTTCTGTGGTCACACGAATGGCTTTATTTAGAATTTTTCCCGGAATATATTTATTTAAAGTTTCGGATGCTTTCAGATAAAAAGAAGTTTCTTCATCATTTAGACCGATCAGAACATCAATATTTTCTGCATTCTTTTTCCATTTCTCTTCTGCTTCATTTTCATTGCATAGAGGTGGAAAATCATATTGAGTCCCGAAAGGCATTGCGGCTTTTAGACCATATTTAAAGAATGAAGGAACAAAATTTTTATAGTTTTCTATAATTTCTAAAACATCAGATTTATCATCAAACATCTTAGTATTTTTCAAAAATTCTGCAACCATTTTTTGCCGATTTTTTCTTAAACCTAAAGGCGCACTGTGAATAATCACTCTTTTAAATAAATCCTTAGTTCCCTCCGAAATCATCAGATGAGCAATTGCATCCCCACCAGAAGATTGCCCGAAAAGCGTAATGTTTTCTGTATCTCCGCCAAAAGCGGCAATATTCTTTTTAATCCATTTTAAGGCTTCGATAATATCAAATAAACCTAAATTGGCAGGTCTTTGATTACTTCCGCCAAGAAATCCGAAAATCCCTAAACGGTACGAAACAGAAACAATAATAACATTCTGCTCTTTTACCCAATCAGTAGGATCTGCCGTGGATAAATCACCACAACCAATTTCATATGAACCACCATGAATCCAAACTATAACAGGCAGTTTTTCATTATCACTGATATTATCCGGCCTGAAAACAGAGACGTATTGTGGAGACTCATCAACTTCAAAATCGTCAAGATTGGTCCTTCCAATCATCTTCTCAAGAAGCGGACTGATACTCTGCGGGCAAACCGGAGTTTTTTCAGGAAAAATAATTTCTTCAGACGGCTTAACAGGAACCGGCTTTTTAAATCTTTCCGAGTAGGCATAACGAATGTTTTTAGCTTTTAAAATTCCGTTGCCTTTCAAGGCTAAGATCTTTCCGAAGGGTACTTTAAAAATATGAGTATTGATATTGTGATGGGAGGTCATTAATCTTTTATTTTAATGAACTTATTTTATACAAATGTCGAAAAGTTTTTTAACATTTAACACTTTTATATCACTTTCTTTCTTTAAGAATCGGTTTTAGAATCTTTAATTTTCCATCGATAGACTGATCTGGTTTTAAGCGTAAAATTTCAGCAACCAAAGGATAAACATTAATATTTTCAAACTCATCAATGACGAGATTTTCTTTAAATTCCGGTCCCCAAGCAAGGAATGTAGCTTTCATTTCGGGAACAATTCTCGGGTTGTAACCGTGTTTTCCGACGGAGGTTTTCTTCCCTTTTTCCAAAAATATTTTTGGAGCATTCGGAATTAATAAAATCTGCCCGATCCGATTGTACTTATCATCTTTCGTTGCAAAATGAAGATATTTTGGTAATTTCTTGTCCAAATACACTTCATAATCATCTGTTTTACCGGCTTTCAAATCTTTATAAACCTTTTTTACCTCATCGGGATTTTTCACATAAACTCTAAGCAAAGTCTGTGAATTATAAAAATCGAATCTATTGGCATCAAAAAGTATTTGAGGAATCTCAAGAGGATTTCCGCCATCAACTTTGATCATTCCGTGATCTGAAACAAAGACAAAATTTACATTTTTTAAGCCTAAATCATTTACCTTCCGAACCAGTTCTCCGATAGCATTGTCTACCAATTGAACGGCAACTTCAGTTTCTTTGGCTTCAGGACCAAAATGATGTCCTGCCCCATCGACTTCCGGAAAATATAATGAAATAAAATGCGGTCTTTTATCTTCTGGAAGCTTTAACCAGTTAATGACTTTATTAACTTTTTCTGATGGTGTAAATTTTTCATGATACGGATAATAATATGTCGGCCTGATTCCTCCCGCATCACTTGCAGAACCTACCCATTGTAAAGATGCATTGATTACATTTTGCTTTTCAGCAAGACTCCATAAAGGAATTCCGCCATACCAACTTCCGTCTTCTGCATTTTGCCGGTTGCTCATTGCGTAGGCTTTTTTCAACTTATAATCGTAGAAATAATTATCAATTAAGCCGTGATGAGAAGGATATAATCCTGTAATTAAAGTCCAATGATTCGGAAATGTGATACTTGGATAGCTTGGAAGCATTGCTTTTGCCTGAATACCTTCTTTAGAGAACTTCAGGAGATTTTCAGCATTATATTTTTTAGTATAATCATACCGGAAGCCATCGGCAGAAATCATAATAACATACGGTTTCTGCATCGCTTCAGCATCATTATAACGGTCTGGAATTACAATTTGAGCAGTATCAACTGTTCCTTTTTGAGCGAATATTGTCAGAGAAACAATCAGCATTAACAATGCCAATACTTTTTTCATTATAAAAATTTTGTACAAAGGTAACCTCCAAAAATTTCTCACAAAAGTTTAAAATATTAAAATAAGTTTAAATATGATAAAAGATACTGTTTTAAGCTCATTAATATATTATGAAATAATTTCTTATTTATTGATTTTTATTTGTTTAATAACCTGATAAACAGAACCTATCACGAAAAGCATAAAAATAATCAGTAATGTTTTTCCAATTAAAGGATCGTTGATATCTTTAGCTAAAGGATGTCCCACCGGAACTCTTGTAAGCGTTTCATTGACGGTTGGAAGCATCGATAGAAGAAAGCTGAAAGACATCAGAAAATTTTCGAAGTAACGGGCTTTATTGTTCCCTGGTTTTTTGTTATGAAGATAAAATGCTACAGCTACGAGAATCAAAATGATTAACGATAAAATATGACCCGCATTAAAACCACCATGTTTTGAAAGTCCCAAAGCAGTAAGTGAAGTGATGATGGTAAAATAAAAATATATTTTGCCTGTAATGTTCCCCAAATTAATTTTTCCGAATCTTACAAATGATACTAAAGCTGCTACAATGGCAATAACACCGATTATTGTATGGAAAATTCCTAAAACTGATAATCCCATTTTAATTTTTTTTGAATGTTTGTTTTTTTTAACTGAATGTCTTTATTGACACTACAAAATTGCAACAGATTCAATAAAAAATTTTTGCAGATTGGTTCAATTATTTATCATTTTGGTTCAATCGATATTTTGTGGGCGAAATATTATATTTTTCGGTAAAACTTCTTGTGAAATTGGCAAGATCATTAAACCCACATTCAAAGGCAATATCAGAAATGCGTACATCAGAAACAGAAAGCATTCTAGCAGCTTTTTCGAGCTTTTTCGTTCTTATAAAATTCGCAGGCGTATCGTTGTAGAGTTTTGCAAATTCTCTTTTGAAGGAAGAAACACTCAGATTGTTATATTTCGCAAGCTCTTCAATCGTTATTTGGGAAAACAAATGAGCTTCGATGATTTGTCTGAAAGTGTAAGAAGTAGGTGAAAAAAGTTGTGATAATATAATTTGTATTGCTTCCACATTCTGTGTCTGAGAAAGTAAAAGTATAATTTCTTTCAGTTTCAGCACCAGAATATCTTCATTCACCAAAGCTGGGTTTTCAAAATAAAACAATAGTCCTTCAATGTATTTTTGAATCAGAAAATCATTATTAATATGCTCAATAGATTGATTAGAAACCACACTTTTTTGAGATTTTAATAAAAGCGGCAGTTCTTTGTTGTATATTTTTTTGAGAATATCCGGATGGAAATTAATAATGACGATCTCATTGTTGTGATTCATGCTTTCATTACTGATCTGTTTGTCAGATTTGATACAGTTTTGAAATAATGAATGTTTTCCCGGAAGTTTTATTTTTTCATCATCTAATTTGTACTGCATTTCTCCTTCCAACATATACAAAAAGCAAGCATTATCCGTTATCGGAAAATCAAATGTAAAAGGTGACTTCAAAACCAGTTTATGAAGCAGAGGTTTTCCGAAAAGGTCATATTTTTTGTGATCGATTATCATAATGAATACATGATTGCGAAGGTAAATTTATTCAAATAGTTTTGAAGATGAAAGCTTTGATATTTTAATGTATTAAAAAACATCTTTGTTTTTTGAATTAAAAAATCCCGAGAGCTCAAGGTTCTCAGGATTTGAAATTCTACTCTTATTAAGAATTATTCTTTAATCAGTTTTTCATAATATAAACTACCGTCTTTCAAAGTGATTTCGAAATAATAATTTCCTGATTTCAAATCAGAAACGTCAATATTTGCCCCGTCAACCTTCATTGTTTTTACTTTTCTTCCGGTAGATTCGTAAATGTCTACGGATTTAATTTTGTCTACATTTTCAAAATTGACTGTTCCTTTCGCAGGGTTCGGATAGATTTTAAATCTTTGCTTTACATCCGGATGTGCCTCACTTGTCGCTAAACTTGCATCAAATGCCATCACTAAAGTGGCATAACCTCTGTTCGCACCTCCATGATTAGAAAGTGTAAGAGTATTATTACCTCTCGCAACAAAAATTTCAAGATTTCCCGCTGCATTAGGTATCGGGATATCTCCGGGACCTCCATTAAGAGACCTTGTTGCAATCACTGTTCTTGTGGTTCCTGAAACGGTATTTGAAACTACTGTCCAATCTTGTACTGCATCAGGTGTTGGTGGAATTCCCACACCTGTAAAGCCATAGTCACGTGTCGAAGCATCACTGTATATAAATCCGTCTGCACCATTTGCCATTCCGGATGTACCTGCTCCGATTGCAAGGTAAGAATTGCTGGGTCCAACAAGAGTTACCCTTACTATGGATGGTGTAGTTTCAAGTTTAACCGACACTCCGGTAGTTCCCACCGGAAAAAGTGCCGAACTATATTGTGCAAAAGCAAGCGCATTTGCAGCAAAAAACATTGCAATAGATAAAAGTTTTGATTTCATAATTAATTATTTTTTAAGAGATTGATGATATTGTTTTTCTGAGTCTGAATGGCATATTCAAAAGGTTTTACCCCCTGACTGTCTGCCTGGTTTTTGTCGGCCCTGTGAGAAAGGAGTAATTTAACGAGTTCTTCATTACCGGTTTTTACAGCCCAAATCAGAGGAGTTGTTCCTGTGACATCTGCAATATTCGGGTTTGCATTTTTGGCAAGAAGTGCTTCTACCAAATCTTTTTGATATCTAAATGACAATGCTGCCAACGCGGTTCCCTCACTGCTTTTGTAGTTGACATCTTTTACATGGTCGATAAGAAATTTTGCTACTTCAGTATTTCCTCTGTAACAAGCTAAAATTAATGGTGAAAAGCCATTTTCATTGGTTTCGTTAATGATGTTTGGGTTCTGTTTCATCAGTTCTTTTACTTCAGCCACAGTTCCACTTCTTGCCACATCAAAAATAGATTTTGCTTTTTCCTGAGCCGACATTATTGTGAAACCCAGGATAATATTTAAAATAAAAAATATCTTTTTCATTATTTTGAAAGTATATAATTGTATTCGACATTTACATTTTCAGCTACTTTTTTCATAACCATTTTAGGAATAGTTACTTTAAAATCTGCCGGTCTTGCCACAAATGTTCCCTGCATATAAACTTTACCATCTTTGGTGTAAATTGAAGCTGTAGAATTCATCGATTTATCTACCCCATGGAAATTCAAGGTTCCCTGAACCGTATATTTTTGAGGTGATGCGGTCAGTTTTGTTTTATCAAAGTTTGCAATTTTACCTCTAAAAGTTGCCTTAGGATATTTCGCAGTTTCTGCATAGCTTTCGTTAAAATGCTCTTCCATTAGCTTCACCTTAAAATGAAAATTTTTCACTGTAGAAACTGATGCGAAGTCTCCGTTGTCGGCATTAATTATGGCAACATTGTTATCATCCTGCGCAAAAACGTCTTCAAATAATGGCACAGATGCTTCAAACGTTACTTTTCCCGTTTTGGTAGAATATTTCTGAGCAGAAACCATATTTGCAAGACCTAATGCGGTGATTAATAGTATCAGATTTTTCATATTAATAATTTTTAATTTTCGGACAGTCCATCGGCTTTCCATTTTGTAATGATCGTGATTTGTGATGGAGATAAACTTCCGCCTTGGGGCATTTTCAATGGATCTCCTGTTGGTCTGCTGATTCTGTCAATAATATTATCGATATTATTTTTCACCTGAGAATAGTTCGTTAAAGCCTGTACTCCCGGAGAATGGCAACTGACGCAATTCGTTTCAATGATAGGTTTCACATCTTTGTTGTAAGTTACTACTTCTGCAACAGGAGTTTTGTCTGAAATCTCTTCATAGGTTCTGCTATCACAGGCAACTAAAACTACTGCCGATGAAATGATGTACATCAACTTTTTCATAATTAAAAAACTCTATAAAGATTAAACCCAAAGAAAATCTGCCCTTTCTCCCATTTTCCGGAAGCGTTGGTGAGATAACCAATATCTGAATTCAGCTGGGAGTTGGTAAATAAAAGCTGGAACACATGTCCCCCGGTTTCTATATCCATGCCGATTGATAACGGATTTTTATAAAAACTGTGATTATCGAAATTCACAAAATATTCGGCGTTGATAGAGATTCTTTTTGAAATCTTGTAACGACCGCCCAAACCTGTAAGGAACTGATTTTTGTCTTCAACCATTGGTTCGTAAAGGTTTTTGTGAACATAAGATGGCGTTAACTGCAAGGAAAAATTTTCATTAAATCTTCTTGAAATTAAAGCCTGGGTAAGATAGGAAAGACGATCCCCAAATTTTAGATGAGGATAATTGTCTGTGCTGAGATCCGTATTTACAGCCATTACATTGTAACCTACTACATCAAGCGGGAAATTTTCACTTTGTTTTAGCAATTTGTATTTTGCACCACCTTCAAAAGTTTTCAGATTGGTTTCTCTGGAAAGACTTAAAGAAAGCCCGTCTGTAACACCATAAATTACACCCAATTTGGTAGAAGCATCATCTAATCCGAAGAAATCTTTGAAACCTTTGCTTACGTCTCCGAAACGGTGCGCTATTACAACGTACCATTCGTTTTTTGCAGAAAGTTTTGTAGACTGCCCCGTGACAATCTGGAGTGCTTTAAAAGCAGGCGGTGAAGTTTCGGTGTTTTTTGTTTGAATGGTGTCAATATCTTTCAAAAGGTCTTCCTGTGCAAAGGCAAAACCTGAAGTAAATACTGACAAAAAAAGGAGAGTTTTTGTCATACACATAATTGTTTATTATTCGTATGACAAACTTATAGACTTATGCTTCTAAAACTTGGTGATAAAAGTCACCGAGTGAATTGTTTTTATCAATCAGAATGTTAAAAGTTTTAAATAATATTTATTAGCTTAATCTAACATTTTCATTTACAGGCAATTTTATTCCTTCTTTTGTCTGAAAAATTTCTCCTTCATTCTCAACTTTTTTCAAAACTCGGCTCACTACTTCTCTTGAAGTTCCCAAATGATTGGCAATTTCTCTGTGGGTAAGCTTAATAGGATTGTTTCCTGTAGCAGAAATCTGTTGTTTAATATAATTCAGAACTCTTTTATCAAGCTTATGAAAAACAGCATCATTTACCATATCCATGACATCAGCAAAACGCTTTTCGTATTCGCCATAAAAAAGTCTGTTGATCTGAGGAAATTTTATCAGCCATTCATGCACCACAGCAACAGGAATCAGAATAACTTCAGAATCTTCTTCTGCCACAGCATAAATCCTGCTTGTATAATCTGTAAAAATAGACGAGAATGTCATCAGACAGCTGTCATTCGGTCTGATATAATAATAAATAAGTTCCCTGCCATCATTTAAAGAAAACACCCTGATTAATCCTTTGATTAAAAAGGGAACAAATTTATTTTTCTGACCTTCTCTGATGACTTCCGTTTTAGCTTTAATATTCGTTAGAATCGCATGCTTTTTAAGCTCTGTTGAAAAATCATTACCAAGAAAACCAAATTTATCTGAAATAAATTGATTATTTATCATATTTTGAATCATATCCAAAAACAAAGATAATCAATTGAGAAATCTGTATTACAATTTTTATTTGGATTTTTTAGAATTATATTAGTTCAGGTAAAATAAAAATGCCCCAGTTTTTTACTGGGGCATCCTTTTTATGTATAAGAAATCCTATGCGTTAACGTTGTTTCCTCCTAATACGAAAGGCTCAACTTCTTTGATTTCTCCGAATTGCTGCTCATAGTTAGCAACATTTTGCTTAAGAGCTTCTAAAACTCTCTTAGCATGAAGCGGAGCCAAGATTACTCTTGATCTTACGTTTGCCTGTTGTACACCCGGCATCAACTGGATGAAATCTACAACAAACTCAGATGGAGAGTGGTTTACCAAAGCTAGGTTACAGTAAACTCCAGAAGCTACCATTTCGTTAAGCTGGATGTTGATGTTGTTAGGATCGTTGTTTTGATTTTGATTGTCCATTTTTCTTATTTAATGTTTTAAAAAGTTCAAGTTTCAAAAATAAAAAAAACTTTGAAGCCTGAACATTATTTTTTATTTATTTTACTTCGAGATGCGTGATTCGGGATACAAAATGTGCATCCCGAAACACGAAACTCATATTAGTTTAAGTCTTCGAATTCTTTCTTAGAACCTACGATTACATTCTGGTACTCTTTAAGACCTGTCCCTGCAGGAATTCTGTGTCCTACAATTACATTTTCTTTAAGACCATTCAATGCATCGATCTTACCGGCAACAGCTGCTTCGTTAAGAACTTTCGTAGTTTCCTGGAACGATGCTGCAGACATGAACGACTTGGTCTGAAGAGCAGCTCTTGTAATACCTTGCAATACAGGCGTTGCTGTAGCGGGTAAAGCTTCTCTTACCTCAACTAATGCCTGATCTTCACGCTTCAGTTTAGAGTTTTCGTCTCTCAATTCTCTTGCAGTGATCATCTGTCCTGGCTTGAATACTTTAGAATCTCCGGCTTCAGTAACTACCTTAAGACCAAATACTCTGTTGTTTTCTTCCAAGAAATCGTATTTGTGCTCCAGAGCTCCTTCAAGGAACTGAGTATCACCTCCGTCAACGATAGAAACTTTTGTCATCATCTGTCTTACGATGATTTCGAAGTGCTTGTCGTCGATTTTTACCCCCTGAAGACGGTAAACTTCCTGAATTTCATTTACTAAATATTCCTGAACTGCAGTTGGGCCTTTAATTCTCAAGATATCTTCCGGAGTGATTGAACCGTCAGAAAGTGGCGAACCAGCTCTCACGAAGTCATTCTCCTGTACCAAGATCTGGTTTGATAATTTAACTAAATAAATTTTTCTTTCACCAGTTTTAGCCTCAACGATCAATTCACGGTTACCTCTCTTAATTTTTCCGTAAGAAACTACCCCATCGATTTCTGTAACAACCGCCGGGTTTGAAGGGTTTCTTGCTTCGAATAATTCGGTAACTCTCGGAAGACCTCCGGTGATATCCCCTGCTTTTGCAGATTTTCTCGGGATTTTTATTAAGACTTTACCAGCCTTAATTTTCTCACCATCGTTTACCATTAAGTGAGCTCCTACAGGTAAGTTGTATCCTTTTTGTTCAACACCTTTAGAATCTACTACTTTTAAAGTAGGTACTGCCTTCTTATTTCTAGATTCAGAGATTACTTTTTCTTCGAAACCTGTAGCTTCGTCGATCTCCAACTGGAATGAAACCCCTTGGATAATATCTTCGTATTCTACTTTACCTGAAGTTTCAGCAATGATTACTGCGTTGTAAGCATCCCATCTACAGATTGTATCTCCTTTTTTCACTTTATCACCTGGTTTTACAGATAATATAGATCCGTAAGGAACGTTAGCAACCATTAATGGAGTTCTTGCTTCGTTATCAGCAACCAATCTGAATTCTGTTGAACGAGAAACTACAACTTCAGTTGTATTACCGTTTTCATCTTCAGAAGTAATCGTTCTTACCTCATCCATTTCAACGATACCGTCTCTTCTTGCAACAATTGAAGGATTTTCTGATACGTTACCTGCTGTACCCCCTTGGTGGAAGGTTCTCAATGTAAGCTGAGTTCCCGGTTCCCCAATTGACTGTGCTGCAATTACACCTACTGCCTCACCCATGTGGATCATCTTACCTGTAGCTAGGTTTCTACCATAACATTTAGCACAGATACCTTTTTTAGTTTCACAAGTAAGTGGAGAACGTACTTCAACAGCTTCTAATCCTGCTTCTTCAATTCTCTTCGCTAACTGCTCAGTAATTACCTGATCTGCTTCAGCGATTAATTCATCACTTTCAGGATCGTAGATATTGTGTAAAGATACTCTACCTAAGATTCTTTCAGAGATTTTTTCAACAATCTCGTCATTTTTCTTAAGTGCAGTAACTTCTGTACCTCTTAACGTTCCACAGTCGTCTTCTGTAACGATAACGTCCTGGGCAACGTCTACCAATCTTCTTGTTAAGTAACCAGCATCGGCGGTTTTAAGAGCGGTATCCGCAAGACCTTTACGAGCACCGTGGGTAGAGATAAAATATTCTAGGATGGAAAGACCTTCTTTAAAGTTTGCAAGGATCGGGTTTTCGATGATCTCCGCACCGGTAGAACCAGCTTTCTGCGGTTTCGCCATCAAACCTCTCATCCCTGATAACTGACGGATCTGTTCCTTAGAACCCCTCGCTCCAGAGTCAAGCATCATGTATACAGAGTTAAATCCACCTTGGTCAACCTTCATTCTGCTCATGATCATTTCAGTTAATCCTGCGTTGGTATTAGTCCAAACGTCGATTACCTGGTTATAACGTTCTGTATCAGTAATTAGACCCATGTTATAGTTAGCTCTAATTTCGTCTACAGTTTCGATTGATTGTGCAATCATCTGCTTTTTCTCAACAGGAACTACAATATCCCCTAATGAGAACGAAAGACCTCCTTTAAATGCGTTTGAATATCCTAAGTCTTTCATTGCATCCAGGAACTTCACTGTTGTAGGGAAATCTGTATCAGCAAGGATCTTACCGATAACGTTTCTTAATGATTTCTTAGTTAAAAGCTCATTAATATATCCCACTTGTTTAGGTACAATCTGGTTGAATAAGATTCTACCTACTGAAGTTTCGATTAATCTTGTAACGATTTGTCCGTCTTCTTTAACTGGTAGTCTACATCTTACTTTAGCATTTAAAGATACTCTGCCTTCTGCATAAGCGATTTCCGCTTCTTCAGGAGAATAGAAAGCAAGACCTTCACCTTTTACTTTCATATCTTCAGTAGAACTTAATTCTTTAGTCATGAAATAAAGACCAAGAACCATGTCCTGAGAAGGTACCGTAATCGGGGAACCGTTTGCCGGGTTCAAGATGTTTTGAGAACCTAACATCAATAACTGAGCTTCAAGGATCGCTTCAGGGCCTAACGGTAAGTGTACCGCCATCTGGTCACCGTCGAAATCGGCGTTGAATGCTGTTGTTACCAATGGGTGTAGCTGGATTGCCTTACCTTCGATCATCTTAGGTTGGAAAGCCTGAATACCCAGTCTGTGAAGCGTAGGTGCTCTGTTCAGTAGAACAGGGTGACCTTTCATCACGTTTTCCAGGATATCGTAAACTACCGGTTCTTTTCTATCAATAATTCTCTTTGCAGATTTTACTGTTTTTACAATACCTCTCTCAATTAGTTTTCTAATGATAAACGGTTTGTATAATTCCGCAGCCATATCTTTAGGAATACCACACTCGTGAAGCTGTAAGTTTGGACCTACAACAATTACCGAACGCGCAGAGTAATCCACCCTTTTCCCTAGTAAGTTCTGACGGAAACGACCCTGCTTACCTTTCAATGAATCTGAAAGTGATTTCAATGGTCTGTTTGATTCAGATTTTACTGCAGAAGATTTTCTTGTATTATCGAATAATGAATCTACTGATTCCTGAAGCATACGCTTCTCGTTTCTCAAGATTACTTCCGGAGCTTTGATCTCCAATAATCTCTTCAAACGGTTGTTTCTAATGATAACTCTTCTGTAAAGGTCATTCAAATCGGAAGTAGCGAAACGTCCACCATCCAACGGAACCAATGGTCTTAGTTCTGGCGGGATAACCGGAAGCACACGCATAATCATCCACTCCGGTCTGTTGATCATTCTTGTATTAGCACCTCTCAATGCTTCTACAACATTTAATCTTTTAAGAGCTTCAGTTCTTCTTTGTTTTGAACCTTCATTGTGAGCTTTGTGTCTCAAGTCGAAAGACAATGCATCAAGATCGATTCTTTTTAATAATTCCTCAACAGCTTCAGCACCCATTTTAGCGATGAATTTGTTTGGATCAGAATCGTCAAGATACTGGTTTTCGATCGGAAGAGTTTCCATAATATCCAGATACTCTTCTTCTGTTAAGAACTCCATGCTTTCGAAATCAGAACCGTCTAATTTCTTAGCAATACCTTGCTGGATCACTACATATCTTTCGTAGTAGATGATCATATCTAATTTCTTAGAAGGAATTCCTAAAAGGTAACCGATTTTGTTCGGTAAAGAACGGAAATACCAGATGTGAGCGATAGGAACAACAAGGTTGATGTGACCGATTCTCTCTCTACGTACTTTTTTCTCTGTAACCTCTACACCACAACGGTCACAAACGATCCCTTTGTAACGAATTCTCTTGTATTTACCACAAGCACATTCGTAATCCTTGATAGGACCGAAGATCTTTTCGCAGAACAAACCATCTCTTTCAGGTTTATGCGTTCTGTAGTTAATAGTTTCCGGTTTAAGAACTTCACCTCTTGAGTCTTGTAAAATAGACTCAGGAGAAGCTAAACCGATGGTTATTTTATTAAATCTACTTGATTTATTTTTATTTGACATAATTTTTTAAATTAATTTGAAATTTGACATTTGATATTTGAGATTGTTTACTCAAACATCATTAATCAATTTTATAAAATTTATTCAGAAGTTGGGATTTGAAACATTCCTGAAATCCTGCGAAGAGAATTTCAAATTTCAAACCTCAAATTTCAAATTATTCTTCCAGTCTTACGTCTAATCCAAGACCTTGTAACTCGTGAAGTAATACGTTGAATGATTCCGGAATACCTGGTTCAGGCATTGCTTCACCTTTCGCAATCGCTTCATAAGTTTTTGCTCTACCAATCACGTCATCCGACTTCACTGTCAGGATTTCTCTCAAGATATTTGATGCTCCGAATGCTTCAAGAGCCCAAACCTCCATCTCCCCGAATCTCTGACCACCAAACTGAGCTTTACCTCCTAACGGCTGCTGAGTAATCAATGAGTAAGGACCGATAGAACGTGCGTGCATTTTGTCATCAACCATGTGACCTAATTTCAACATGTAAATGATACCCACTGTCGCAGCCTGTGTAAATCTCTCTCCGGTACCACCATCATAAAGGTGCGTGTGACCGAATTTAGGAAGACCTGCTTTCTCAGTGTACTCAGTAATCTGATCAAGACTTGCTCCGTCGAAGATTGGCGTAGCGAACTTCAATCCTAATTTTCTACCTGCCCATCCAAGAACAGTTTCGTAGATCTGACCGATGTTCATACGAGAAGGTACCCCAAGTGGATTCAATACGATATCTACCGGTGTTCCGTCTTCAAGGAATGGCATATCTTCTTCACGAACGATTCTCGAAACGATACCTTTGTTACCGTGACGACCCGCCATTTTATCTCCTACGTTCAGTTTACGTTTTTTAGCGATATACACTTTAGCCAACTTCATGATACCTGCAGGAAGCTCATCTCCGATAGAAATTGCGAATTTCTCACGGTTTTTAACTCCCTGAATATCGTTGAATTTGATTTTATAGTTGTGAATTAACTGTTTAATTAATTCATTCTTATCGTTATCAACTGTCCAATCTGCACCGCTTACGTTTACATAGTCTTCAACTGAAGTCAATAATTTGTGAGTAAATTTCACACCTTTACCGATGATTTCTTCATCTAAGTCGTTGGTAACTCCCTGAGAAGTCTTACCGCTTACCAGTGTATTTAATTTTTCAATTAAATTATTTCTCAACTCATCAAACTTAGCTTTATAAGTGTTTTCAATCTCTTCAAGCTTCAGTTTTTCTTCAGTTCTTTTCTTTTTATCTTTAATGTTTCTTGAGAACAATTTTTTATCGATAACAACACCTCTTAATGATGAATCTGCTTTCAATGAAGCATCTTTCACATCACCAGCTTTGTCACCGAAGATTGCTCTAAGAAGTTTTTCTTCAGGAGTCGGGTCAGATTCACCTTTTGGAGTGATCTTACCAATCATGATATCACCAGGCTTCACTTCAGCACCGATTCTGATCATACCATTCTCGTCAAGATCTTTCGTAGCTTCTTCAGAAACGTTTGGAATATCTGCAGTAAGCTCTTCCATACCTAATTTGGTATCACGAACTTCAAGAGAATATTCATCCACGTGAATTGAAGTAAACCAGTCTTCACGAACCACTTTTTCGTTGATTACGATCGCATCCTCGAAGTTATAACCCTTCCAAGGCATGAACGCAACCACTAAGTTTCTACCAAGAGCCAATTCTCCGTTTTCAGTAGCATAACCGTCGCAAAGAACCTGTCCTTTTTCTACTGTTTCACCTACTCTTACGTTTGGTCTTAAAGTAATGGTTGTACTCTGGTTGGTTTTTCTGAACTTAGTAAGATTATATGTTTTCGTAGCAGATTCGAATGATACTAGATCTTCGTCTTCGCTTCTTTCGTATTTGATAACGATTTTGTCAGCATCTACATATTCTACAGTACCTGTACCTTCAGCATTGATCAAAATTCTTGAATCTTTAGCAACCTGCTGCTCCAGACCAGTACCTACGATCGGAGCCTGTGGCTTCAACAATGGCACAGCCTGACGCATCATGTTTGATCCCATCAAAGCACGGTTCGCATCATCATGCTCCAAGAAAGGAATTAATGAAGCTGAAATACCAGAAATCTGGTTTGGTGCAACGTCGATCAAATTAACTTCAGAAGGCTCAACAACAGGATAATCACCGTCTAGACGCGCAATAATTCTGTCTGTTTCGAAGTCTCCGCTATCGCTCAACTCAACGTTTGCCTGAGCAATTACTTTATCTTCTTCGTCTTCTGCATTTAAGTAAATCGGATCTGCATTTAAATCAACTTTACCGTTTTCTACTTTTCTATAAGGAGTTTCGATGAAACCTAAAGTATTGATTTTAGCATAGATACCTAAAGATGAAATCAAACCGATGTTTGGTCCTTCCGGAGTTTCAATCGGACAAATTCTTCCATAGTGCGTATGGTGAACGTCTCGAACCTCGAAACCTGCTCTTTCTCTTGATAAACCACCAGGTCCTAATGCAGAAAGTCTACGCTTGTGCGTGATTTCTGAAAGCGGGTTGGTCTGGTCCATGAACTGAGAAAGCTGGTTGGTACCAAAGAACGAGTTAATTACTGATGTTAAAGTTTTAGCATTAACAAGATCAAGCGGAGTAAAGATTTCGTTATCTCTAACGTTCATTCTTTCCTTGATTGTTCTTGCAATTCTTGAAAGACCTACACCGAACTGACCTGCCAATTGCTCACCCACAGTTTTAATTCTTCTGTTTGATAAGTGGTCGATATCATCAACCTCAGCTTTAGAGTTTACCAACTCGATCAAGTGTCTTACAATCGCAATGATATCTTCTTTTGTAAGAACTTCAGTTGTATCAGGAATATTCAGACCTAATTTTTTGTTTAGTCTGTAACGCCCAACTTCACCTAATGAATATCTTTGCTCAGAGAAGAATAATTTTTCAATAATTCCTCTTGCAGTTTCCTCATCTGGCGGATCTGCATTTCTTAACTGACGATAAATATACTCTACCGCTTCCTTCTCAGAGTTGGTAGGGTCTTTCTGTAATGTATTCTGGATGATAGAGAATTCGTTGCTGTTTTCTTTGTGAATCAGAATCGATTTCACACCAGCGTCAAGAATAAGATCTAAATGTTCTTTTTCAAGAACAGTCTCTCTATCCAGGATGATTTCGTTTCTTTCGATAGAAACTACCTCACCGGTATCTTCGTCTACGAAATCTTCGAACCAAGTGTTCAATACTCTCGCAGCCAATACTCTTCCTTCTACTTTTTTAAGGGCAGCTTTAGAAACTTTCACTTCTTCAGCAAGGTCGAAGATCTGAAGGATATCCTTATCAGATTCAAAACCGATCGCTCTTAATAAAGTCGTTAATGGTAATTTTTTCTTACGGTCGATATACGCGTACATTACGCTGTTGATATCGGTCGTAAATTCCATCCAAGATCCTTTGAAAGGAATAATTCTTGAATAATAAAGTTTAGTTCCGTTTGCGTGGTAAGTCTGCCCGAAGAATACCCCAGGAGATCTGTGTAGCTGAGTTACGATAACACGCTCTGCTCCATTGATAATGAATGAACCAGACGGAGTCATATAAGGAACCGGACCTAAATAAACATCCTGAACTACAGTTTGGAAATCCTCATGCTCAGGGTCTGTACAGTACAATTTAAGTCTCGCCTTCAGAGGAACTGAATACGTTAAACCTCTTTCCACACACTCATCGATTGAGTAACGTGGTGAATCTACCAAATAATCTAAAAACTCAAGTACAAACTGGTTTCTGGAATCGGTAATTGGAAAGTTTTCCTGGAAGGTCTTGTGCAAACCTTCTTTCTTTCTGTCCTCAGGAAGTGTATCTAACTGGAAAAACTCTTTAAAAGACTCCAACTGGATATCCAAGAAATCCGGAGTAATGATTTTTCCTTTAGCCGAAGAGAAATTAATTCTCTCCACTCCCCTAGTTGTTGATGTTGTTTTACTCATAAAACTTTTAAGAAAGGGTTAAAAAATATTTTGTTTTTATTCAAAAATATCAGATTGAGAAAGAAACAAGACAAAAGTAAAAAAGCAAAAGTGTTTTGGCGCTCACGTAAGGACCTTATTTACATTGTTTTAAATCTTTATCAAATCTAACTGCAACACCGGTATATCTTTTCACGGCGTAGTGCAAAATATTTTTATTTTATCTGATGGGATTAAAATAACAGAAACACCATAAATACAAAACCCTCTTTCAAATCCATGAAAGAGCTGATTTTCAATATTTTACTGTATTATGTTTAATTTTAGCGCCAAAAGAGACTGCAAATTTACAATATTTTTATTTCATACACAACAAAAAACCACTTCAAAATGAAGTGGTTATGAATTAACAAATTAATCTTATTAATCTGTTTTAATGCTTATTTAGCCTGAATAATTATAGAATTGCATTAGATTTATTTCCAATAATTCCATTTTGATCCGTCATATACTGCCAAAGAATTACTTTGAGTATCATAGCACATCATCCCCGGATAAGGACTCTTCACAGTAGTATGCGGATTTCTTATATGTGGCAAAATCATTGCTTTATTTGCAGACTCCAGAACCAATACCCCAGAAGCAGCGGATGTATTTGCACCAAGGATAACACCTCCATTTTGCCCTGTGCTTGTGTTATTCAGATCAACAGGAATATCATTTCCGGCATCTGATAAATTTACCCAAGCTCCATTTGTAAACATTCTGACCATTCTTAATGCACGATCGAAAATAAATGTACCATTATTCGGGTTGTTTGTAGTCGGTGTAGTTGCCCCGTACGTAGGTGACGCGGCTACCGCAGGAAGGATGATCCCGTTTTCATTGGTTGTTGCAGGATCTGTAGAAGCTTCCGTAGCAGTTGCTCCGGCAAAATCTAAAATCGTATTTGCACCTTTAACAGACTGTTTACCAATAGCAATTTGTGCATTCACAAGACAACCACCAAAAATTAAAAACCCTCCAAGTATATTATTTAGTTTCATTTTTTCTCAATTTTAGATTAATAATCGTTACAGCTTTTTTTCAGACATCTCCAGAATGATCCGTTGTATAATTTTACACACTGATCTGCTATATCATAGATTAGCATTCCTTTTTTAGGCTCTGTAATCACTCCAGAATTTGCAACACGGGTAATAACAAACCCTTTATCTTTTGATTCTAAAGCTATAAAACCATTCGGTACACCTTCCGGCCATCTCGACAATTTATTTAGCGTCGTAATTCCAAATTTTGTTGGCGCACCTCCGGTTGTTGATGAGCCGTCTTTTGTACATGTACAGTTGTTGGCATAAGCTCCTGCAGCATCATAATAAGCAACAGTAATCACCGACCCTACAATTCTACATTTCCCTGAAGCTACTGTGAAAAAGCCATAATAAGTGCCGGGTCCCACCGATGTAACATTAGCAATAACAGGACTATTAACATCATTAGTTGCATGCCATTCTACTTCACTAGGGTTTGCCTCCTGAACAGCGTTATTCAAGTTTGCCGTTGTACCCTGACAAATATTTAAGTTCTGAATTCTTGGTCCCGCATCAGCACCACAAACCACTAAAATTGCGGTTGAGTAACTGTAGGTATTAGGATTACCTCCAAGCTCCGATCCATCCCCCATACTTCCATTAGTTTTATGACCTACATAACCAAAGAACTGCGAACATTTTTTAACGTTAACAGTCGTATGACCACCAGTTTCAATAGCCACCACTTCATCTGTCACACTTAAGCCGTTAGCATTTGTTGATTGTCCCGGCATATAGATTGGGTCATAATTTCCGCTATTTGTGCCTCCCAGCATATTACCTGAATTATTCCCCCATGCCCATTGCTTAAAATTCGTTGTTAATACGTTTATTGCCGCTGTATTTGAATATGTCGAATGCTCATTTGGCGAAATATAGGCTATATTTTCCAACACCCCGGTTCCCTGTCCATTCTGGTTTGTAACTTTCTGAGGCTGTACCCATCCTGTTCGTTCCGTTGTAGTACCATCTCCCAGTTGCTTGTTTGTGTTATTACCCATCCCATAAAGTTTTCCATCGGTAGCCAAAAGATAATAGCTGTGAGTAGGTATTGCAGCTTGAGTAGATTTATATTGGGTCATACCAATCATTTTAGGAACTGCACCGGCAGGCGCTGTAACTTCAGTTGCATAAGTTCGGTTGGCTGCTGCGGCGCCATTATTTATATAGGTGTTTGTTCCCCATGTATAAAGCTTTCCTGTAGATGTTAAAGCAAACATAGCATACTGCGATCCTCTCATTGCTACGACATTTGCAAGATTGGGATTACCTGCATCAGCAGTTTTCACACGGTGCCAGACACCACTATTGGCTGTATTATCTACTGTTCCATCACCATTTTTAGAACCCATACCAGATAAAACCCAAGCTTCACCTGTACATGTAACAATTGCAAGAGTAAGGGGAGCACCAAACATCATTTTTACATCAGTCGGATTTACTCCCGGCGGTAAACCATCACTTTTTCCGTTTACCGTTATCTTATTAAATGTTGCATTGTTGGTAATACTGTTACTAATTAAAGTGTTCACTGTACCCCAGACATACAATCCATCAGTGGTTAATATAGCAAACTGCTGCGAACTAGCCTCTACACTGGCTGCTGCAACCCTCAAAGGACTACCTGTATAGTTATAATTTACAGTAGTAACCGAAGCATTTGGTGCAATAACTGTTGGCGTATAAATAGCCTTTACTCCATCACTCCCGGCTCCTTGTCCCCAAATTTTAAATGTTCCGTCTTTTTCTTTTGCCATAGATGAATGGAAGACAGAAATCATATTATCATATTCCAAAGTATTCGGATCTGTGCTATACACAAAAGCATTTGAATTACATCCGGAAATACAATATTGCGCTTTTATTCCAGACAAAATTCCGGTTAGGAAAAGCGAAAACACTGTTAATACATATATATTTTTCATCATCATTATTGAATTTTTTGAGTTAAGGAATATGATTGTACTTGTCCGTTCATATCTTTAAAGTCTAACATCATGTAATTTCCTTTTTCAGCAACACCATCAAGCAAAAAAGCAAGCGTATTCACTCCAGGCTTTAATATCGTTTTATTTTTCAGCGTCCCGAAAACTGAAGTATTTACACCGGCAGTCTTCAGACCATATTCATAAACTGCATTTTCATTTTTTACAGAAGAGTAATGTACATTTACAGTTACCACAATACCTTTTGCAGATTGCCCACCTTTAATATTTTTTGAAAATTTTAATGTAGACCAGTCAAACTGCATTTTCGTGTCACTTACTGTTATGTTTAATTTTGAAGGATATTGAGCATGTTCACATGAGCCTTGAGTATGTACATGATTTTCGTGAACCGACAGAATATAGCTCCCCGGAACATCGAAGATCTTATCAGCAAAGTCTCCTTTTCCGCTGCTTATCAGCTCTCCGTTTGAATTTGCAAGCTCCCAGCTTACCTCTGGATTAAACAAGTACGAAAATGGTGTATTATAAGATATCGTAACATCTTCCACCGTTTCTTTTTCCTGTTTAAGATTCTCTTGTGCTAAAAGTAAATTTGCAGTGAAAAGCAAAGCAAATAATTGCAATTTGCCCACTGTCAAATTTGAGTACCATTTTTTCATTTAATTAATTTATTTTTTATATTTTTTTTAAGAAAAGGCAATGAAAGTCCCACAACTAAAAAACGACTGTTATAGTTGGAGATAAAATATTGCCAAAGAATTTATTTACACTTATTAATAAGCATTAAATAAAAGAAAGTATGGGAAGTGAGGGAGGTGGTCTTACAGAGAAAACCCGGGCATAACAGAAATCTAAAGATTTGCTGTTGTAATTTGTATATTTATGTATATCCCGCTTATCTAAAACACCCCAGTTTAGATGTTGTTTTTCTAAAACAATAAACTTATTCAGATCATACGTTCGCTGTCCCGGCGAGAGATATTCGTGATTTAAATTTGTAAGAGAAATAATTTCCTGCTGAGAAGGAAAAGCATGTAAATTCTTGGCGTCGAAAGTTTTCTTAAGGGACTCAAACTCCGCAATTTTTTCCCTATTCTTTTTTAGCTCTTTTCTTTTCTCCGCTAATGCCTTTTCTTTGAAATCATCTGAAGGGGATTTTTTAGAGACCGCTACCAGAACATTTTTTTGACCTTTATAGGAGACATCTCCATTTTCTAAAGAAACTTTACCAGAGCTTATTTGCTCATTGAAGTCTGGATCCGTAGAATAAATCATTGTCCCCTGACTAAGAACAATTTTTGTTTTAAAATCAGTCCCATTGTCTACCTGAGCATGTAAAGTCTGACAAAAACAAACAATTATTACAATACTATAAAGCAAAAGAATTTTCAGGCTTTTTCGAAAGCCTGAGTTTTGAAATTCAGAATTAAGAGTTAATAAATCTCTTTTCAATTGCGTTCAGTTAGGGAATTGCAAAAGTACTAATAATATTCAATTATAATACAAAAGGATGTACTAAATTTAACATTATTGTATATTAATATTTTTTAATAATACTTTATGAAATATATTTCAAATCCATAATTCCTCACAGCAAATATTACCCGATGATGAAAGGTTTTATTGTATCCGAATTAACAAATCAATATATCCCGCAATACTCAGAATGTGCGTGTGAGCAAAACGAAACCCAGCGTATTAGATTTAGGTGTAATAACGGAAGAATATCCCACGAAAACCTTATGTGAAAGTCTACATAAGCGTTTCAGAAAAGATATTACAGCAGTGAATACAGTCATAACAGTCGATATGAACGATGCAACCAATGGAACTGCTGACAATACTGTTGTTTCTTATTTTCCATAATTCTCGAACTTTATAATTTGTATTTCAAATTATGTATATCTCATATCTGATTATCAAAAATCCCCAGTTTACAATAAAACTATGGGGATTTTTAATTAATATAGTGATGATTTGGTTTAAGTATCTATTATTTTTACAACAATTTTTATGCCTAATAAAAACCATTAAAAAATTCTACCATAGTTTTGTTTAAACCTATAACCAAAATTCCCCAACGTAAAGTTGAGGAATTTAATAATCTGAAAGATATATAATAAATGATTTAATGGTGCCCAGAACCTTTCAAAGTCCATGCCACAAACATTTTTTAACCAAACTAGCCGTACTTATTATTAAAATTATTGTTTAGAAAAAAATAAGATACTTTCTTTTTATCTTTTTTTGCAGGTTTTCCTTTTTCCTTTTCTTTCAATGAGTCTTTTGTAATGTGGCCACTACCCTTTCTTGGTTCAGTCATTTCCAAATTCTTACCACCTTGCTTATTTTTCGTATAAGCAACAGCAGCCTTATCCCGTATGATTTTTTTATTCGATATCTGGCGATTGAAAGATTTATCAGCTGAAAAAAGAGTTGCTCCATCCTTTAAACTAATGCTTGCTTTGGGAATAAGCTTTAAAGAATCTTTAACCTGAGCTTTCAGTAATGAACAAGATAAACAAAACACGATTAGTAAAATGGCAGTATGAACTGCACATATTTTAGAATTAAATGCTATTTTCAATTTAATTTTTTAGAGTTAGCGATCGAGTAACGCAGCAAATATATACATATTGCGTGTTCAATCGTAAATAATTTTCACTAATATTTAAATTATTTTAAATAAAATCATAAATTACAACAAAAATGACTGAAAATATTCTTATAATTCTTTGTTATTATCATCTGGCTACTTAATAAAGCTTTTAGATTATGATCTCCAATACGACCAAAATGTTCCGTTAAATACGGCCAAAAGCTTTTTTGTAGTATCATAGACCATCATTCCAGGTGAGGGATTCATAATATTAAGATGCGGATCAGCAACTTTTGGCAATATCATCGCCTTATCGGTATCTTCCAGAACCAAAATTCCCGGAGTTGATGAAGGCTCACCGATTGAAACTTTTGCATTAGGATTCTCGTTAGCAGCATCCTGAATTGCAACCCCATCTACATTAGTAACAGGATCTATGGTCTTACCTTCACTATTTACTGAAAGATCTTTCCATCCGCTCACATATTTTACTTTTACTTTTTTATCATTAAGTGCATAGACCATAGTTCCGTCAACCGCTCCTGCAACATCATCTGTATTGGTTACCCACGGTAAAAGTAAGCCTCGGTTTTGGTTTCCAAACTCAAGAGATACCGAGTTACTTGAAACCGATGATTTGCCTATTGCAACCTGAGAAAACCCTGTCATGGAAATTATCGAGAAAATAATTATAGCTAAATTTTTCATTTTATATTAATTAATTGTGGGACATGTTTGAGTGGTGAAGCATTTCCATCCGGTTGCCGTACCGGTTGTATTGATCTGAAGACAGTCATCTGTAATATTATAAACCATCATTCCTTCTCTCAGCTCAGTTTCAGGAATTGATTTTATTTGGGAAGTAGTTAATCTGTTGGGTACAAACCCTTTTGTTTTCGATTCTAGAGCAGTCCATGCTCCAGTTCTTACTATTGGCCATTTATCTGTTGAGTTTTCAGCTCTGTTTAAGGATGTAATACCGTGTTGAGTAGTTAGTCGTGGAGTTCCTGTGATATTTGCAGGGTTGTAACAAATACATCCGTTGATTGTAAAGTCCTGGCTTGAACCAATTCCCTGTCCGACTTCTGACGTAGGTATCTGATCAGTATTATCTGCAATTCCATTATTACCTGAAGTATTTTCAGAAGCAGGATTGACTAATTCCGGAACCCCGTTTGATTGAGCAGTTTTACTGACCACCTGAACCGGACTACCTGTTGTAATACCGTCCGCTAAAACTTTTATCTGACCTCGATAATTATAATTGGGATCACTCATTGGCAAATTTAATGCATGAACCTGCTCATATTTTACAAATTCAGAGCCTTCTATTGCATCAGGACAGCCATCACCGTCACTATCAGTATCAAATTGATTAGAGATCCCATCACCATCAGGATCACAGAAACCATTCTTCACACCTCTACCATTACCCGTTATATAGGTAACTCCTACAACACTTTGACTTAGAACAACGGTATTGCTACCCGTTCTATTCCAATTAATTGTATTAAAATAATTCCCATTATAAAGTTTTAGAGGATATAAATGCCCGTTAGAAGACTTACTTCCAAACATTTCGACACTACCATTTTTGTGTATAATAACTCTTACTAAGGGATTGGAGGCATTACCTGTCATAGAATAAATGTGGGGAACTCCTCCTAAACCATATCGTGAACCATCTTCAAATCTTATATTATCAGTCTGATCATATTGGAATTCTATTTCGTTCACAGCCAGATTAACCCCATTAATGTTTAGATTAAAAGAATTATCCAAACTATATACGTCAAAAATAAATCCTAAATCAGCAGCCGGAGCCATAAAAGTAACTGTATTACCATTAGTTGAATTAAAATCAGTATTAACGACAAGATCAGGACATTCATAAATATCAAGTATTCCGTCATTATCTGAATCTAAATCTACGTCATTTCCAATTCCGTCAGAATCAGAATCAATACTGATGCTGTTGGCAGGGCAAGTAAATGTAAAATCTATTATAGATGGTTGTGATGTCAGCTTTTTTACAACAATATCATCAATGTAATAATCATTGCCATTACCACCAGTAAAAATGTTTTGCAGTGAAAGCGTAGCTACTGTATTGTTACAACTTCCTGTAGGAGTTTTGAAAGTAAGCTTGTATTCCTGCCAATCAGATGACGGAGCGGTGATTGCTCCTGTAGAAACACCACCAAGTTCGGAACCTGAAACAGGGTCTTTAATTGATAATCTTGTTTGTGTAGTCTGATTAACCACATAAATCCAAAACGAAACTTCATAATATGAATCTGCTGCAAAGCTAAAGTTTCTTTCATAGAAAGCTGTGTTGGGAGCTTGTGCATTAATCGCTAATACGGCACCATGGGTATCGCCCGCCGTATGATCTTCCGTATATCTGTTAGCACCTTCAAATGGTGGTGTGGAAGGATCCGGCAAAGTCCAGAAGTAATATCCCGGAACTACTCCGGAATATATAAATTCAGGGGCAACAACAGCATAATATGAATTATCAATATTAGTATCTGTATAACTATTAGAGTGGGCTTTTGAAGTTCCGTAATTAAAAGATGCTGTCGGAACATAAGGAGAGGTTTTTCTACCGTAATCATTGGTTGTGTTTGGTGACAGGCTTGTTCCGAAATCTTCCAGAAAGACTGTTTGAGCATAATGTAAATTAAATAGTAAAACAATTATTATCTGTATAAGTTTTTTCATTATTTAAGATTAAATATTTTATGTAATTTCTCTTAAAATAAAGTAAGTTCACAATGGTTATTTTTTAGTAAATAGAAAAAAATATTGGTGGGGGCCTCACAGAATAGGCCTTTGTGAAGCTACTTCTATGATCTCTTTTTTTGTAACAGCAGAATTTTTTATCCTTAAGATATCCCCCTGAATGTTTTAAGATTAGTATATTTTCAGCAAATACTTTTTGTATTTGTGAATTGACAACAACTAAACAATCCCTACCTGAACATATAAAAATATTAAAATCTGTAGTTTTGTTATTGTTTGCACAGTAATCCTGATTAAAATTGTTAAGAGTTATCTTGACAGTTTTAGATTTACTTGTACTTTTCAGATCTACCCATTTTTTATACTTTTTTACATTCTTTTTTGGAAGAGTAAGGGCAATCGATTGCGCAGTAAGCTTTAAAGTTTCAGAATTTTCTAAGAGAATAAAACTTGAATTTTCTAAAGTAATTTTATTTTCAAGAATCTGCTGATTAAAAAAAGCATCAGATGAATAAATTTCAACACCTTGTTGAAGAGAAATTTGAGAATTTGAAACCGTGTACTCAATCCCATCCTGAGCAACAAATACACTTCTGAAAAGTATCAAGCAGATAAAAGAAAGATAAAATATCTTACGTTTTAGCGTAAACAATAATTGCAAAATTAAAAGTTTTAAAAGTCTTATCATTATCTCTTTTCTGCGGTGCAAAAATACGAATTATTATCATAAAAACAACGACCACAATAGTATAACTCATTGATTTTAATTGCATTAAAAAAATAAATTAAAAATTTAATTCACAATAAGTTATTTTTTAATTAAAATTGTTTAGCAAAAAAAAATAAATTCAGATTATATTACTTTATAAAATACCATTCAATGAAAAATATTGCTTCCAAAAGAAACAATATAAATTATATGTCTCAAATAATAAATGAAGTTTGAATATTAGATTTAACAAAAAAAAGAAGCGATAAACTAAGTTTATCGCTTCCTTATATTTAAAAAATTGAAATTATTTCAATTCTACTTCAGCACCAGCTTCTTCTAATTGCTTCTTAAGAGCTTCAGCTTCGTCTTTAGAAACACCTTGCTTCAATGGAGCAGGAGCACCGTCTACGATATCTTTAGCTTCTTTAAGACCAGCACCAGTTAAATCTTTTACCAATTTAACGATAGCTAATTTAGAAGCACCTGCAGACTTAAGAATTACGTCGAATTCAGTCTTTTCTTCAGCAGCTTCACCAGCACCACCTGCAGCAACTACTACAGCAGCAGCAGCTGGCTCAATTCCGTACTCATCCTTAAGGATAGCAGCTAATTCGTTTACGTCTTTTACTGTTAAGTTTACTAGCGTTTCAGCTAAATTTTTTAAATCTGACATTGTTGTAATGTTTTTTGTTGATTATTTATTTAATTTTTTGAGTGTAATTATTCAGCAGCTGGCGTTTCGTCAGTGCTTTCTGCAGCAGGAGCTTCCGGAGCTGCCTCAGCAGGAGTTTCTTCTACTGCAGGAGTAGCAACTTCTTCAGTTGTAGCTTCTCCAGCTTCAGATTTGTTTTGAAGAGCAGAAACAACTCTCTGGATTGGAGACTGAAGTAATCCGATGATTTCACCGATCATTTCTTCTCTAGACTTGATGCTTACTAAAGTATCAAGGTTATTGTCACCAATATAGAAAGTTTCCTGAACGAAAGCAGATTTTAAAGCCGGCTTTTCGTCTTTCTTTCTGAAATCTTTGATTAATTTCGCAGGAGCATTAGCCGTCTCAGAAATCATGATTGCTGAGTTCCCTTTGAAAGACTGGAACATCTCAGAGTAATCTACTCCTTCGATTTGCTCCATTGCTTTTTGCAAAAGTGTATTTTTTACAACTTTTACTTTAATATTTTGCTTGAAAGCCTGTCTTCTGAAATCAGAAGCTTTACCAGCGTTCAATCCTTCTAGATCTGCAACATATACTACTTTAGCATCCTGAAGCAAGTCTTTGATCTCTTGTATCGCTACAACTTTTTGGTCTTTTGTCATTGTCTTAAGGATTATAAATTAGTTAACAGATTTAGTATCGATTGCAATACCAGGACTCATTGTAGAAGACAAATAGATAGACTTCACATAAGTTCCTTTAGCAGCAGTTGGCTTCATTTTGATCAAAGTCTGGATCAATTCCTGAGCATTCTCCTTGATTTTAGCAGCATCGAAAGATACTTTACCAATACCAGCGTGGATAATACCGTATTTGTCTACTTTAAAGTCAATTTTACCCGCTTTTACTTCAGTTACTGCTTTACCAATTTCCATTGTTACAGTACCTGATTTAGGGTTAGGCATCAAACCTCTTGGTCCTAATACTCTACCCAATGGTCCTAATTTACCCATAACAGCAGGCATGGTAACGATAACGTCAACATCTGTCCAACCGTCTTTGATTTTTTGTAAATATTCGTCAAGACCTACATAATCAGCACCAGCTTCTTTAGCTTCTGCTTCTTTATCCGGAGTTACTAAAGCCAAAACTTTAACATCTTTACCAGTTCCGTGAGGAAGAGATACAACACCTCTTACCATTTGGTTTGCTTTTCTTGGATCTACACCCAATCTTACAGCGATATCTACAGAAGCATCAAACTTCGCAGTATTTACCTCTTTTACAAGCGCAGAACCTTCTTCAAGATTATAAAATCTTCCTTTCTCTACTTTGCTTGCAACTTCTTTTTGCTTTTTTGTCAATTTTGCCATTTCTCTAAGTATTAAGCGTTAAAAGTTGGTTTAGTTCCTGTTACTCTTAATCCCATAGATCTAGCAGTACCTGCTACCATAGAAACTGCAGAATCCAAAGTAAAACAGTTAAGGTCAGTCATCTTGTCTTCAGCGATCTTTTGAACCTGAGCCCAAGATACAGCACCTACTTTGTTTCTGTTTGGTTCTCCGGAACCTCCTTTGATCTTAGCCGCATCCATCAACTGGATTGCTGCAGGTGGAGTTTTAATAACGAATTCAAAAGATTTGTCTTCGTACACTGTAATTACTACAGGTAAAACTTGCCCTGGCTTGTCCTGAGTTCTTCCGTTAAATTGCTTACAAAACTCCATGATGTTCACACCTGCAGAACCCAAAGCCGGACCTACTGGTGGAGAAGGGTTAGCAGCGCCACCTTTCACCTGAAGTTTTACCATTTTAAAGACTTTTTTAGCCATTTTTTGTTTTTTAAATTTGAATAATTAATGAGTTTGGAAGCATTTATTATTCAGCAGGTTACCCATTCTCACATTAGATGAACCTACTTTTCGGATTGCAAAAGTATAAAATATTTTTGAAATAGCAAATTAATTGTTTGAGTTTTAGTCAGATAATCAAAATCTTTTTTAGTATTAAAAATTGTAGCAAGCAGCAGAAAGCGCAAGGACTCAGAAAAATCTTGAAAAATAATATTCTTTCACGCCTTGTAATGAAAGTCCTCTCGCATCA
Source organism: Chryseobacterium sp. RLHN22 (assembly GCF_051011795.1). Classification (NCBI taxonomy): domain Bacteria; kingdom Pseudomonadati; phylum Bacteroidota; class Flavobacteriia; order Flavobacteriales; family Weeksellaceae; genus Chryseobacterium; species Chryseobacterium sp. RLHN22. Next base: position 62,721 of record NZ_JBPCHW010000009.1, on the reverse strand, counting down.
TATTGTATATGAATGAACAAAAAGACAAAAAAAACAATATTAAAAACAAGAAATCTTTTAAAAAAAGGATTTTGATTAAAAGAAAGCCTGTTATCTTCATTATCCGGCAACAGAGATACCACAATAACAAACAAAAGCATAGAATATACATGATTCCAACGGTACCAATCTATTCCAAGTATATATAAAGGCATTATCCAAATCAAACTTATAACAATGAATTTAAACAGTGTATAAAATTTATTCCTATAAAAATTAAAAACATAATACAAAAACATTGAAATTTCGATGGCAAGTTCTACAATAAATAATAGATAAGAAATTATTTCTTTCTTCATCAGTTTAGCAGCATCATTAAATTTAAACAAGAAAATATTGTTTTCACCAAAAACAACACCTCTTTCTTTAATAATTTCTAAACTTCGGCCACCGTTAATTTCTTTTCCGGAAAAATATAAAATCCCAATAATTAGAGTTGACAAAACAAAAAGCATTATCCAAAATGAATATTTCTTTTTTCCTGTTTTAAGAATATGTATGAAAATAAAAAAGGGCAGGAAGAAATAAAACATTTCATGAACAAATAGGCCTATGCAGAATAAAACTAAAAAGATTCTTTCTTTCACAACAGTCATTTTACCTAATGCGAAATATGCTGCAAGAACAAAAAGAATAACCTCTCTTTTCCCTGAATACGACAAATTAATCGGAAAGTACATAAAACAGAGCGAAGAACATAGCAATACCAAAATGTTCCAGTCTAATTTTTTGGTCATTAACAGCTTAAGATAGGTGTAAAAAACAAGAATATAAAAAGTTGTTTGAACAAAAAAAATCTGAATAGGCAATGAGATTTCAAAAAAGTCTTGTACAGCAAAAAAAATAGTTCCTGTTATTCCTCTGCGTTTAAAGCCTCCGTCTTCGTAATTTACTAGCCAGTCAGACATCGTCCATTCATGAACAGGCAACATAGCCTTTCCGTATAATTTCACGACTACATACAGAAAGATTGCAATTAAAAAAAAGCAATACAATAAAAAAATGTTATTCCTTTTTGTAAATGAAACCATACTATCTATTATATGAACAAAAAAAGGTTACCTTTTAAAAGTAACCTTTATATATTTTAGAATAATATCTTACACTTTTTCTACCTGCATATAGCTTAATTCCATTGGAGTTTTTCTTCCGAAGATCAAAACTGAAACTTCAATTTTCTTTTTATCTTCAAGAATTTTCTCAACTGTTCCGTTGAATCCGTTGAAAGGACCATCAATCACTTTTACATTTTCACCAACGATGAACGGAATTTCAGCATCGGTAGCAAATTCTGAAAGCTCATCCATTCTACCAAGCATTCTGTTAACCTCAGATTTTCTCATGGGTACAGGATCTCCGCCTTTAGTTAAACTTAAGAAAGAAATTACTCCTGGAATGTTTTTAATCACATGAGGAATCTCTCCCATCAAATCGGCTTCAACCATCAGGTAACCAGGATAATAAGGTCTTTCTTTCGGAACTTTTTTTCCGTTCCTAAGCTGAATTACCTTTTCCATAGGAATAACCACCTGAGTAACGTACTGTTCAAACCCTAAACGTTTGATCTCCGTCTCAATGTAGTTTTTCACTTTATTTTCCTGTCCGCTGATTGCTTTCAGCACATACCATTTTAATTCGCTCATTACGGGAAATTACTTTTCGTTAGTTGAAGCTGTTAATCAATATTCCTAAGATGTTGCTGATTGATTTTGAAAACAACTCATCAACACCGAATGTAAATAACGCTAAAATAACAGTTGCAACAGTTACTACGATTGTAGAAGACTGTAAGTCTGACCATTTTGGCCATTCAACTTTATGTCTGAATTCGTTATAAGAACCTTTTAAAAAATCGACAAATGCACTCATAATTTATATTTGCACGGGCACAAGGATTCGAACCCTGATCAACGGTTTTGGAGACCGGTATCCTACCATTGGACGATGCCCGTAGATTAAAAAAGTTCCGTAAGCTTCCTTACGGAACTTTAGTTATATTTAGATGATTAGTCTAAGATTTCAGTAACCTGACCTGAACCAACTGTTCTACCTCCTTCTCTGATCGCAAATCTAAGACCTACGTTAAGAGCGATTGGCTGTAACAATTCTACAGAGATTTCTAAGTTATCACCTGGCATTACCATTTCTACACCTTCTGGCAAGAAAATCTCACCTGTAACGTCAGTAGTTCTTACGTAGAACTGAGGACGATATTTGTTGTGGAATGGAGTGTGACGTCCACCTTCTTCTTTAGAAAGGATATAAACAGATGCTTTGAATTTTTTGTGTGGCTTCACAGAATCTTTCTTAGCGATTACCATACCTCTCTTGATGTCAGTTTTTTCAATACCTCTCAACAATAGACCTACGTTATCACCAGCTTCACCTCTGTCTAGGATTTTTCTGAACATCTCAACCCCTGTAATTGTAGAAGTTAATTTCTCATCACCCATACCAACGATATCTACAGGATCACCTGTATTGATAATACCCGCTTCGATTCTACCAGTTGCTACAGTACCTCTACCTGTAATAGAGAATACGTCTTCGATTGGCATCAAGAATGGCTTATCAGTATCTCTTACTGGCTCTTCGATCCAAGTATCAACAGCATCCATCAATGCTTCAACACTCTTAAACCACTGATCGTCAGTGTTTACTGGGCTAGAAGTAGCAGCTGTAAGTGCACCAAGTGCAGAACCTTGAATTACTGGAGAGTTATCACCGTCGAAATCGTAAGTAGACAATAAGTCTCTCAATTCCATTTCAACAAGCTCTAATAACTCAGCATCATCTACCATGTCAACTTTGTTCATGAAAACAACGATTCTAGGTACGTTTACCTGACGACAAAGTAGGATGTGCTCTCTAGTTTGAGGCATAGGTCCGTCAGTTGCAGCACATACAACGATAGCTCCGTCCATCTGAGCAGCACCAGTTACCATGTTCTTTACGTAATCCGCGTGACCTGGACAGTCAACGTGAGCATAGTGTCTTTTTTCAGTTTCGTATTCGATGTGAGCAGTATTGATAGTAATACCTCTTTCTTTTTCTTCTGGAGCAGAGTCAATTGCAGAGAAGTCTTTTTTCTCAGCAAGACCTTTGCTAGCTAATACAGCAGAAATAGCAGCTGTAAGAGTAGTTTTACCATGGTCAACGTGACCAATAGTACCAATGTTCAAGTGTGGTTTGTTACGATTAAACGTTTCCTTTGCCATGATTTAAATTATTTATTTATTGTTTTATTCAAATTTTCGGTGTGCAAATATAATGAATTTTTATATACCAAAATCTTTTTATGAAAAAAAGTTTCATCTTCAAACCCAGAAAGTCACAAACCTTATTGTTTTCTGTAAACAGAGATGCAAATTTAAACAAAAAAATGAATTAAAAAAAAGTGTTTGCAAAAATCCGAAGTTTATTTTCTCTCGTATATAATATGAGAAATACCTAAAATAAACTATTATGAAAAAACTATCTTACATCTGTCTTGCTGTATTTACTCTGCTCACTGCATTCTCGTGCAATGATGATATGGAAAGTATGCCTGAAGAACAAATCATGAAACCTGATGTAATGGTGTATGGACTTACTGAAAACAATCAGCTTGTAGAATTTAATGCCAATAACTCTTCGAGCTTTTCATCGACCAAAACAATCATGGGAATTCCTTCCGGAGAAAAACTTTTAAGCATAGATTTCCGCCCTGCAACCGGAGAACTTTATGCGGTTTCCAATGCAAGCAAATTTTATATTATCAATCTGTCGACAGCCAATGCAAGAGCAGTAAGCACAACTTCTTTCACGCCTGCGATTTCAGGCTCTGTAGCTTCTATAGATTTTAATCCTACGGTAGATCGCATAAGACTTGTTACCAATACAGGCCAAAATCTCCGTATAAATCCTGAAACAGGAGTAATTGCAGCTACAGACATTAGTATAACAACCACATCATCCATTATGGGTATTGCGTATACCAATAGTATTTCTGGGGCTACAAGTACAACTTTATATGATCTTGACGCTATGAGTGGTAAACTTTTTAAACAAGATCCTCCGAACAATGGAACTTTGGTAGAGGTCGGAAGTTTAGGCATAACTTTTACCGGACAAGCTGCCTTTGATATAAACCCTGACAATAAAATTGCTTTGATGGCCGCTACAACAGGAAATCAAAATAGCCTGTATACAGTTGATCTTAATAATGGTAAAGCAACAAACATCGGTATGTTATCTTCAAAAATTATTGATCTTGCCATAAAGACAAATCCGGTGGCTTATGCTGTAAATGAAACAAATGCCTTACAGATTTTTGATCCAAATAATCCTCAGCCTGTAACTAAAGCTATTACAGGGCTTCAAACAGGAGAAAATATTTTGGGTATTGATTTCAGACCATTAAACGGACAATTGTATGCTTTAGGAAGCTCAAGCAGAATTTATACAATTAACTTAGGAACCGGAGCAGCAACTCAAGTTGGAACCGGAGCACTTACTACTGCACTTGTGGGAACGGAATTCGGTTTTGATTTTAATCCAACAGTTGATAAAATCAGAGTAGTGAGTAATTTAGGACAAAATTTAAGATTAGATCCAGTTACAGGAGGCGTTACTGCAGTTGACGGAGCAATTAATCCTGGAACTCCAACATTAGGTTCTGCAGCTTATACCAATAATTTTGCAGGAGCAACTACTACTTCCCTATTTGTAATTGATCATTCTACTGACAAATTGTATCTGCAAAATCCACCAAACAACGGAACATTGGTCGAAGTAGGTTCTTTAGGAATTAACATTACCGGTGCAAATGGTTTTGATATTGGAAGTACAAGTCAAAAAGCATATTTATTGGCAACAGTTGGCGGAGCTACAAAATTGTACACCGTGAATACAACCAACGGAGCAACAACATCTTTAGCTAATTATCCTAATTCAGTAAGAGGCTTTACGGTTGGTTTAGGTTTCTAAAAAACACATAGTTTTATTATAAGAGAAAGGCTGGAAAAAAATTTTCCAGCCTTTCAAACTATATAAGTGTAAATGAAAAGAGAATGTCTAAATAATTTCTTCGGTCTTCTTAGTTCTATTAAAAATCCAGAAGATAATCGGGAAGATCAACAAGGTAAGAACAGTTGCCGTAATAAGTCCTCCGATAATTACGATTGCCAAAGGTTTTTGAGATTCGGAACCGATACCTGTAGAAAGTGCTGCAGGTAACAATCCGATGGATGCCATTAAAGCAGTCATGATGACAGGTCTTGTTCGGGATTTCACTCCGTTCAGAACAGCTTCATCCAGCGGCAATCCGTCTTTTGCGTTTTGATGAAATTCGGTAATCAAAATAACTCCGTTTTGAATACAGATTCCTAATAAGGCAATCATTCCGACTCCCGCAGAAATTCCAAAATTCATTCCTGTTAAGTGAAGCGCAATGATTCCTCCGATTAAAGCAAAAGGTACATTGGCTAAAACTAAGAATGAATCTTTCATGTTTCCAAAAAGGATAAATAACAGGAAAAATATCCCTAAAATGCTGATTGGTACTACTTCTGTTAATCTTTTGGTTGCTCTTTGCTGATTTTCAAACTGACCAGTCCATCCTACTTTATATCCTTCAGGAAGATCAATTTTTGCGACTTCTTTCTGCGCGTCGGAAATCGTTCCTCCTAAATCACGGTCACGAATGGAGAATTTAATTCCGATATAACGTTTGATGTCGTCACGATAAATAAATGCAGCTCCGTTATTTTTCTCAATTTTTCCTACTTCTTTCAAAGGAATCATTGTTCCATCCTGGGTTGGAATCATTAACGAGGCAATGTCATTTTCATCTTTTCTATACTCATGAGAATAGCGCAGACGAATCGGGAACTTTCTCTCACCGTCATACATTTCGGAAGCAGTTTTCCCACCAAAAGCCATTTCCAAGACAGTCTGTGCATCTTCAGGCATCACACCGTAAGCCGCCATTTTATTTCTGTCCCAAACCACATTTACTTCCGGCTGACCAATATTTTTTATAATTCCGGCATCTCGAACTCCATCCACATCTTTTATTGATTTTAAAACTTTTTCTGCCAGTTCATCCAAAGTCTGAAGATTGTCACCGTAAATTTTAATTCCATTTTCAGCTTTAAAACCGGCAACAGCTTCAGCAACGTTATCAGAAATCGGCTGCGAATAATTGAAGGTAATTCCCTGATAATTGCTCAGTTTTTTATCGATATCTTCAATTAATTGATCGTACGTAATTTTACGAGTCCATTCATCTTTAGGTTTAAGATTGACCGCAAACTGCACAAATCCGAATCCGTTCGGGTCTGTTCCATCGTTGCTTCTTCCGGTTTGAGCCAAAACATCGGTCACTTCAGGAACACTCATGATGTCTTTCTTTAAAATATCTGCAGTTTTTAAAGATTCTTTTAATGATGAACTCATCGGCATTTCTGCGGTAATCCAGAGAGAACCTTCATTTAATTGTGGTAAAAATTCTGTTCCTAAAAATTTTCCTGAAAACAAAGTCACCGCAACAATCGAAATGGAAACCAGTAAGCTTATTTTTTTATTTTTAAAGGTAAATCTGAAACCTTTCAAAACAATTCTGTCCCAGAAATTCACAAACGGATTATTTTTTTCTCTTACATTCTTATTTAAGAGCAAATGCGTTAGGACGGGAACCAAAGTCAACGTAAAAATCAAGGCTCCCATTAATGCAAAACCAAGTGTAAATGCCAAAGGTGAGAACATCTTTCCTTCGACTTTCTGAAAGGCAAAAATCGGAATCAAAGAAGTGATAATAATTAATTTTGAGAAGAAAATTGCTTTTCCTAAGCCTGTTCCTGTATGTTTTATCCAACCAGCTTTTGCCATTTTGTTGAATCTTTCATCACCGTATTTCTTGGCTTTATGGTCAAGCATTACGAAAATACCTTCCACCATAACGACGGCTCCGTCAATAATGATTCCGAAATCGACCGCTCCAAGAGACAATAAATTGGCACTCATTCCGCAAAGTTTTAGACATAAAAATGCAAAAAGCAATGACAGCGGAATAATAATGGAAACTGTAAGCGTTGTTCGCCAGTCTGCCATAAAAATCAAAACGATTACTGTTACAAGAATAATTCCTTCCAGCAAATTGTGCATTACTGTCTCAGTCGTGAAATCCATCAGATGATCACGGTCGTAAAAAGTAACCATCTTGACATCTTTTGGAAGTATTTTCTCGTTCAGTTCTGCAATTTTAGCTTTTACACCCACCAAAACCTCACGCGGATTTTCTCCTTTTCGCATCACGACAATCCCTTCCACAGTATCATCTTGGTTGTTTAATCCTGCCTGTCCTACTCTTGGTCTTGAACTTTCGTGAACCTCAGCAACATTCTTTACCAAAACCGGGTTTCCGTTATCATTGTGAATGGTAATATTGGCAATATCATCCGTAGATTGTACCAAACCGATTCCTCGAACAACGTAAGCTTGTCCGTTTTTTTCGATAACGTCTCCACCGACATTCAAATTACTTTTCGTCACTGCTTCGTAAACCTGAAGCGGCGTCAAATTGTATTTATCTAAAGCTCTTGGATCGATACTCAGTTCAAAAACTTTATCCTGACCGCCGAAAACATTGATATCTGCAACTCCGGGAACACCACGAAGCGCCCTGTCAATAACCCAGTTCTGAATTGTCAACAATTCACGGGAATCTTTTTTCTTGCTTTCTAAAGTATATCTGAAAATTTCTCCGGTTGGTCCGTAAGGTGGTTGAACTTCGGGATCAATTCCTTCGGGAAGGCTTACATTTCGAAGCTGATTGTTAACCATGTTTCTTGCAAACATATCATCGACTCCGTCATCAAAGAGAATTTTAACGATGGAAAGCCCGAACATCGTTGTACTTCTCACACTCGTTTTCTTCTGAACGGGGCTCATTGCCAACTCAATCGGCGTAGTAACAAAACGTTCAACTTCCTCGGCACTTCTACCGTCCCACTGCGTAATGATCACGATTTGCGTATTCGTAACATCGGGAAATGCCTCAATCGGCATATTTTTAAAACTGATAAATCCCGCCACTGCTAAAACAGCCACCCAAATAAAGGTAAACGCTTTGTTTTTCAGTGAAAATGAGATGATATTTTTTATGAATTTATTCATTTGAATAGATGTTAGATATTAGGTTTTAGATTTTAGTCTAATTACTAATGTTTAATTGTATCTAAAAGGTTTAAAACCATTAAGAAAATAATAACAGGTTGGTCTTAGTTGCTTATTTATTTCAAATCTTAATGGTTGAAATAAATTAATTGTTTAGCGAACGGTAAATCAACAATTGATTGTTGGTAATTACTTCTTCACCCTCTTTAAGACCTTCTGAAATGTAAGTGATTTCTCCAAGCTGTTTTAAAACCTGAATTTCTTTAACCTTTACATCTGTTCTTGATTTAAAAACCACTACATAACTTCTGTCATCATCAAAAATGACTGCTTTTGAAGGAATTGAAAGTGCCGTTTTGTCCTCAGATTTTGAAACTTTTATCGTCGCTTTACTATCCGGAATCAATAATCCGTTTGCATTATCCAAAACCACTCTTGCCTGCATTGCGTTGGTTTGCGGATCGATGATTTTAAATATTTTATCAATTTTTCCGTCAAAAACCTTATCGGGATAAGACAATGTGGAAACCTGAGCCGGCATTCCAAGACTTATTTTATCAATATCAGATTCGTTGATGTTCATAATTGCCCAAACATTGGTCGTATTGGCAACATCGAAAATATTTTCACTGCGGTCGCTTCGCAGCTGCATATCTTTATTGATGTCTTTATGTACAATATACCCGCTGATTGGGGCTAAAACACTATAGATATTTCCATTTTTCACATTATAAACCGTACTTACCGCACTCGCTCTGTGAAGCTGATCTTCTGCTTTCTGTAATTGACTTTTCGCTTCAAGAACATCTCTTTCAGTATTCAGTTTTCCTTCATACATCTCTCTGGCTACACGAAGATTATTTTTGGCAACCAGCAAATCTGTTTTCGCATCGCTTACATCTTTCTGAATTTCCGCTAATTCAGTACTTCTGATGGTAGCTAAAACCTGTCCTTTTTTCACGTAATCTCCAAGTTCTACATTTACACTCATCACATTTCCGCCGACCAAAGGATAGACATCAATATATGAATTGGCATCTGCAGCAATTTTACCGTAAAAACTGTAAGAATCTTCTATCAGTCTGTTTTCAACTTTTGCTGTGGAAATCGATTCAAGCATTGTATTGCTCAGTTCAAACCCTTTTGGCTCGGGTGATTTTGCAATTTCTGGTTTTGAGCACGACCATAAAAGGAAAGCTGAAAATAGAGGTATAATTATTTTTTTCATTTTAGAATTTTTTAAACGCAAAGCGCGCAAAGTTTTTTACTTTAATAGAAGATTTTAGTTTGTACCAATTGATTAAGCTGTTCGGCAGACTGCATCAGTTCGTTTTTCATATCATAAATCTGAAGCGCCGTTTGACGGTAACTTTCCATGAAATCGGTGAACTCAATTAAACTGATGTTTCCGTTTCTGAAGTTTTTCAGCATTCCGTTATAAACCAAATCGAGATTGTCTAAATCGGTAGATTTTATTTCAGCTAACTGTTCGTACTGACTTTTCCAGATTTGAAAAGCAGATTCTACTTTTGTTTCTAAATCGAGTTTCTGGAATTCTGCATTTTTCTGGTTTTGTTTGATGGCATGATTGGCTCTTTCAACATTTCCCTTATTGCTTTTCCACAGAGGAATCGGGATTCCGACTTTCAAATTGATTTCGTTATTAAAAGTTCCCGAAGCCTGATCGTATTCCATTCCGACATTCAAATCAGGAACGTTCAATGATTTTTGCCATTGCGCATATAATTTGGAATTTTCAATCAGTTTTAGAATGAATAAATAATCGGCATTGTTTTCAAGCGCTTTTCTTTTCAATTCGGCTTCATCTCCGAAAGGTTGCGCAGCCAAAATGTCTTTCGCTTCTTCCTCTGAAATCTGAGGTTCCACTCCTTCTGAAATTCCTGTCAAAACTTTTAAAGCCTGTTTAAATTCTAAGAGGTTCTTGTTGATCTGTACCTTATCATTATTCAACTGAATAACGATACTTTGAAGTCTCACTTCATCTTTCAATGAGACATTTCCTTTTGCAGACTGTACTTTATACGCCTTCAAAAGGTCATTCATATAACCTAACTGTTTATTAACATTTTCAAGCTTAAGCTTTTCGTAATAAAGATTGTAATAATTGTTGTGAAGTTGGGTTCTCAACTCAACGAGAAGCTGTGAAAACTGAAGTTGTGCCAGTTCTTTATTAGATTTTGCAAAAGCGATTTCGTTTTTCTTTTTACCACCCATGTAAATCAATTGGGTTACTTCGATTCCTTTTGCTCTTCCTGCATCCAAAAATCTTTTATCTTCGGGATTGTAACCGTTGATATAACCGCTCATCTGCGGAAGTTCCCAGATTTTGGCCTGTAAAATATCTGCATCTGCCATACTGATGTTGTATTGCTCGGCAAGAAGCTGAAGATTGTTTTGCTGAAAGGCATTTTCGCATTCCAAAAGCGACATTTGCTGCTGCGCTGAAATTACCGAAGAAATTACAACGAACAGTCCTGCAATTTTGTTCATTCTCTCAAATTTTGATGACAAAAATGCTGTTGTTCGATTAAAACGAACTTAAATGAGGCTTAAAAAAAAATTAAATTGTAAATTTTATCAATTAAAACTATGGAAATATCTGTAGAAAGGCTCTCGCTGATTTAGAAGATTACGCTGATTTTTTAATATCTGCAAAATCAGCTTAATCAGCGAGAAGTTGAATTAAAAATTCACTTATTAAAAATAATACTGAATTTATTTTGATTCTCAGCCGGCGAAGCGTAAGAAATTTCTGCACCGTGATATTCTAAGATTCTTTTGACGATTCTCAATCCCAAACCGGAGCCGGAAATATTCTGAGAATTGTTTCCGCGCATAAAAGCTTCGAAAAGCTTGGGCTGCTCTTCTTCAGAAATCGTTTTACCTTCAGAAAGTATATCAACAGAAAGATGATTTTCAGTTTCGGTGATTAAAATTTTTGCATTGGCATTGTCTGAATAAACCGCTGCATTTTTAAGTAAATTAATAAATACAATATCTAAAAGTGACTGAACTCCATTAATGGTAAGAAATGCATTTTCCTGAGTTTCCTCTGAAATACCAAAATCCATTTTCAGATAAGGATAACTTTTCTGTACTCTGTCGAAAGATTCAAAAATTACTTCATCGATTCGTACTTCTTCGTAAATAGTCTGAATATTTTCCTTGTCGAATTTTGTGAGAAGTAGAAGTGAATTTGTAAGATCAGATAACTGATAAACATCTTTCAACATCTGTTGCAATGCCGAAAGCGTATCAGGAGAGTGCTGCTCGAGTTTAATTAAGTTTTCAAGCTGAAAAGCCATCCTTGTAATCGGAGTTCTGATTTCGTGGGATGCACTGGCTGTAAAATCTTTTTGTGACTGGAAAACATCATTTAATCTTGAAATCATCGTATTGAATGAACTGGCTAAAATACTGATTTCGTCATTCGATTGCTCAACAGGAATCTGTGTTGTCAGTTTATGAGCAGTGACCTCGGAAATTTCTTTATTCAGATCTTCCAAAGGACGTAGAAATTTACCCATAAAATAATACGAAAAAAAACCAATCAATAAAGTACAGGTAATAAAAGCGGTAATTAAAAGATACTTCAGATAGGCTAACTTCGATTTTCCATTCGTATCGTAAGCACTTGTGAGAATATAATAGTTTTCTCCATTAATCGTTTTTAGCGAAGCATAAACTTCTGGAATTGACTTTTCCTTATAAATATCTTTTTCCTTATCTAATTCAATAAGAATATTTTTATCCCAGGTTACTTTTTGATCTTTTAAAGTGCTATAAATAAGCTCTTTTTGACCATTAAAAATTAAAATGGTTTCGTTTAAAAGAAAATTATCTGAGTTTTCATTAAAAAAGATAGGCGCTTCTTCCTCAAAATTTTTTGACTTTGAAATAAAATTAGTGGTAAATCCTAATCGTCTTATAAACCGGTCTTTGAATTCTTCACGTCGGAAATCATCAAACGAAATATAAATAATAATTAAAACAATCCCAAAAAGCAACGAAAATGAAACGCTCAAAGTCAGCGCAATTTTTCTTTTTAACGACATTCAAATAGTTTTTAGTTGTCCGTTATCAGTTGTTGGTTACTTTATAAAGGATTCAGATAATAACCAAAACCCGATCTTGTATGAATCAGTTTCACTTTATATTCTTTATCAATCTTTTTTCTTAGGAAATTGATGTACACTTCTACCGTATTGGTATTGGTATTAAAATTATGTTCCCAAACGTTTTCGGTAATCTGTTGTTTGGAAACCGTTCTTCCCTGCGCTTCTGCCAAATAAACCAAAAGCTGAAATTCCTTTAGCGTCAGAGCTATTTCATTTCCTGCACGGAAAACTTTTTGTTCGGTTTTATTGATAATTAAATCATCGATTCTGATAATATCTAAATCAACGCTTTCGGAAGGTGCTTTTCTTCTTAAAAGAGAATTCATTCTCAGCAATAATTCTTCAAACTGGAAAGGTTTTACCAGATAATCATCCGCCAATCTCGTAAATGCATCTTTTTTATCAGAAATATCGCCGTACGCCGAAATGATAATAATTGGTGTATTTTTATCAAACGAGCGAATGGTCTGGCAAACATCGAGGCCGCTAATCTTCGGCACGTTGATATCTAAGAGATACAAATCGTAAACATTATTCTTAATCTGACGGAGAAAAGTTTCGCCGTCATAGATTTTATCACAATTAAATTGATTTGACTCTAAGAATTTACTCAGTTCAGCAGACAGAATAAGGTCATCTTCCAATAAAAGAATATTCATACGGGAAATATTTATTACGAATTTAATGAAAATTCTAAAATTCTCTACTGCAATTATTCTAAGGAAGGTTTTGCTTTTTTTCTCCGGAACTTCTAAAGACTTATTATTAAAGTATTTTGAAGCGGATATTATGATTGATTAAAATAATATTAAACTTTAAGACGGTTTAGGTTGAGATTAAGTTTAAACCATGAAGTAAATTTGATTTTAAAAATATGACGTATTAATCTTTTATAAGGATTGTGTAAGTTTGCTAAGCTTTCAGAAATAAAAAAACTTACTGAAATCAGTAAGTTTATATAATAGATTTTGAGCCAACTACGGGACTTGAACCCGTGACCTCTTCCTTACCAAGGAAGCACTCTACCGCTGAGCTAAGTCGGCGTAAACAAGAAAATCACACTAAAGAGCGTGATTTCTGTTGAGCGGAAGACGGGGGTCGAACCCGCGACATTCAGCTTGGAAGGCTGACGCTCTACCAACTGAGCTACTTCCGCAATTTTGTTTCCAAAATTATTGGTAAACGCTGTGCAAACTTAAAGAAAATCCTTTATTTATGCAACTTTTTATTAATATAAAATGTGGGGAGAGCAGGATTCGAACCTACGAAGCCGAAGCAACTGAGTTACAGTCAGTCCCATTTAGCCACTCTGGAATCTCCCCAGACATAATATATTAAATTGAGCTTCCAGAGGGATTCGAACCCACGACCCCGAGATTACAAATCACGTGCTCTGGCCAACTGAGCTATGGAAGCAATTTAAATTTCTGAACTGAGGCTGAAAGAGAAAAGCTACTCTACGCTACATCAGTAATAAATAATATTGAGCGGAAGACGGGGGTCGAACCCGCGACATTCAGCTTGGAAGGCTGACGCTCTACCAACTGAGCTACTTCCGCAATTTTGTTTCCAAAATTATTGGTAAACGCTGTGCAAACTTAAAGAAAATCCTTTATTTATGCAACTTTTTATTAATATAAAATGTGGGGAGAGCAGGATTCGAACCTACGAAGCCGAAGCAACTGAGTTACAGTCAGTCCCATTTAGCCACTCTGGAATCTCCCCAGACATAATATATTAAATTGAGCTTCCAGAGGGATTCGAACCCACGACCCCGAGATTACAAATCACGTGCTCTGGCCAACTGAGCTATGGAAGCAATTTAAACAAAAAGAATTCAAAAGATCGCTGTTCCTTTTTTGCGTGTGCAAATATAGAACGGATTTTTTGAATTCTCAAACTTTTTAGAAAGTTTTTTTTGTTTTTTTATGAAGCTAATTCTTTTTTCTTGATTAACAGTTTCTTAGCAGTATCGACGCATTGGTCTAAACTTTCTTCAAAACTTGTGGTTGTTTTTTTCACTACGATATCGTCTCCCGGAACAACCAAAATAAGCTCGGTCGTTTTATTAGCTTTATCCGAATTGTTTTCTACTTTCAAAAAAACTTTGCACTCTTGAATTTTGTCATAAAACGTATCCAGCTTGTTTACTTTTTTGTCTACATGAGACTCTAATGGTTCGTGTGGAGTTAAGCCGATTGCTTGTACTGAAATCTTCATAATTCTTCTTTTTTAATTGCTCTTGGATGAGCCTGATTAAACACTTTTTTCAACTGTTCAATATTGGCATTGGTGTACACCTGTGTGCTTGCAAGACTTGAATGACCCAATATTTTTTTTACTTTCGATATCTCTGCCCCATTGTCTAAAACATGCGTCGCGAAGCTGTGTCTTAGAATATGAGGACTTCTTTTTTGTTTAGAAGTTACAAGACTAAGGTACTTATTAACTACTACATAGACAAATTTTTCTGTGAGTTTTTTTCCCTTTTTATTGACAAAAAAATACGCTTTAAAATCGTCTTGTGGTTTTCTTACCTTTATATAGTCTTTGAGCAGATTGCTCAGACTTTCGGAAATAGGAATATATCGTTCTTTATTGCCTTTACCTAAAATCTTCAGCTCATTTCCTTCTAAGTTTACACTTTCAAATATTAAGCCACAAAGCTCGGCTTTTCGGATTCCGGTTTGATACAGAGTTTCTACAATCGATTTTTCTAAAACATCTTCTACCCCATCAAAAACTTCAGTTTGCAAAACTCCCATCTCATCCTGAGAGATGGGAGTCTGCTTTTCAGGATAGAATTTTAATGAGGATATACTTTCCACAGGAGAAACTTTAATTTCACCCAGTTTTAAAAGAAACAGATAAAAACTGCGAAGCGTGGAGAGCTTCCGGTTGACGGTACGTTTTGAAATTCCGTTCTCGCTGAGTTCAATCACAAAGTTGCGGACTACTTTTTTATTGGCTTTAAACAAGTCTTCCGAACCTTCTGTCTTCCTATAGAAAGAATGAAAATCTTCCAAATCCCGGCGATAACTGGTAATTGTATGAGGCGAATATCTCTTTTCGAATTGTAAATAGTCTAAAAACTTGTCAACCATACTGTAAATATAAAACAAAAAACCACTTCTTAAATATAACTATTCAAGAAGTGGTTTAGTATGTGTTTAAGAAAATTTCTTAAGCTTGTTCTTCCTTGCTTAATCCTCTTTGCTTATAAGCCGCTTTCAATCTAGCTTGTCTAAGCGTTACAGAAGGCTTGATAAACTGCTGTCTAGCTCTAAGCTGACGAACTGTACCAGTTTTGTCAAATTTTCTTTTATATTTTTTTAATGCTCTGTCGATAGACTCTCCGTCTTTTACTGGAATTATTAACATATATTACATCTCATTTTGGATTGCAAAAGTAAATGTTTTTTATTAAACCACAAAAATATTTGCAATTAAATTTCAACATTTTACAATTTATGATTAGAATATTAATTTACTTTAAACAAAAAATTTTATCTTTGTATCACTATTCATGGGGTTGACTGGTTTCGACAGCAAGACCAATGGATAAGTAAGCATGCAGAGAACCGTAGCGCGATCTCTTAAATCCCTTGCTACAAAATTTTAACTGGCAACGAAGAGTTCGCTCTTGCAGCTTAATATCGAAGTATAGTAGATCAAGCGTTTCCCCGAAGACTTTAGTAAGGGAGCAAGATATCTCACAAATGCTCTGTTCTGCAGCGTTTGATCCTGGGATATAGGAATGCAGAAATAAGTCTCGTTTCTCTTCGCAACGAGATCGAAAACCTCAGAAGATAAGCTGGAAGTTGGGCGTCTGCTCTCTGCTTTCAGTCGAAAACCAATAGCAGAATAAGCATGTAGAAAGCTTATGTATTGCTTGTTTGGACGAGGGTTCGAATCCCTCCAACTCCACTTTTTAAGCTAAAGAGAATTTGTAAATTATTGAATTATAAATATTTACATTTTCTCTTTTTTGTTTTATCTACGAGATTGTTCCAAAATATTTTATAAAACAATTTTAATGTAGCGGTACGCCAACTACATTTCACAATATTAATTTATTTTAAACTCTACAATATTAGACCTTTAATCCAATTTTCTTCAGAGCAATTTTGGTCAAAAATATCTCATCAAAATGGATAAGAGATTCCACATTATTAAAACCCTGAAAAGCATTTTCCGTTTTATTGAAAGACAATTCCACACTATGATTATAGAAGGCAACAATCCTTATCACAGAGAAACCATTGTATGCAACATGAAAATCACCAAACAAACACTTCCCTTTTGCCTTTTGATAAATTTTATATTCATTTTGCTCTGCGTAATCAGCATCTTCATCAATAACCTGATTATGAGCAAGAGATTTCCAGCTTTCAAAGTTTTTAGGCTCTTTTAAAACATTCCCTGATCGGTCTACAGGAACAAACATATCTAAAGAAAGTGGCATCCTGAGAAATTTTGCATAATTATTCATGAGATTAAGTGTATGAAGATCTGCATATCCTTCATTTGAATAATATTCAATCACAAAATCTATCATGGGAACGAGCTTAAGAGCAGTGGTCGACATTATTTTAACCAATAAAAAATTTAATGCACAAATATATAAGTTTACTATTTTGCTTTCAGTAATGAATGCTATTTTAAAATCAATCAAAATAACCACAATACTCATTGGAGGCAATCATTTTATTCCTTTTTAATGTCACTTAAATTAGGAAAAAACAACAAACAAGGAAGCAAAAAAATATACAGATTATAAATCACTGATAACGAAATAAGTATCACAAAATACATCAAATAATAAATCCTCAGTCGACAAAAAAGAGTAAAAAAATGTTTTATCGTAAAGAATTTTATATATTTGCACCATCTAACAATTAAAAAAAATAATTTACTATGTCAGACATTGCATCAAGAGTAAAAGCTATCATCGCTGATAAGCTTGACGTTGAAGAAACAGAAGTAACTCCTGAGGCTAGCTTCACAAATGATTTAGGAGCAGACTCACTAGATACAGTTGAGTTAATCATGGAATTCGAAAAAGAATTTAACATTCAGATCCCTGATGACCAAGCTGAAAAAATTACTACTGTAGGACACGCTATCGCTTATATAGAAGAAGTAGTAAATAAATAATATTCTTCAACAAAGAAAATTTTAAAAGTTTATGGAATTAAAAAGAGTAGTTGTAACCGGGTTTGGCGCAATAACACCTGTCGGTAATAATGCGAATGAATACTGGGAAAGTCTTGTAAAAGGCAAGAGCGGAGCCGCTCCTATTACTCTTTTTGATGCCACAAACTTCAAGACCAAGTTTGCTTGCGAGGTGAAAAACTTCAATCCATTAGACCATTTCGATAAGAAGGAAGCTAAAAAAATGGATAGAAACACTCAATTAGGCTTGGTTGCTGCGAGAGAAGCAGTAAGTCATTCAAAAATCATGGAAGACAATGTTGACAAAAACAGAGTCGGAGTGATTTGGGGATCAGGAATTGGTGGTTTGGAGACTTTCGAAACCGAGGTTTTGGGCTGGGCAAATACAGACATCCCAAGATTTAATCCTTTCTTTATTCCTAAAATGATTGCGGACATTACACCAGGTCACATTTCTATCGAATATGGCTTCCACGGTCCCAATTATACTACAGTTTCTGCTTGTGCTTCATCAGCAAATGCCTTAATTGATTCCAAAATGCTCATTCAGCTTGGCAAAGCAGACGTAATCGTTTGTGGCGGGTCTGAAGCTGCCGTTACGGCAAGTGGTGTTGGAGGATTCAATGCAATGATGGCCCTTTCAACAAGAAATGATGATCCTACAACCGCATCAAGGCCTTTCGACAAAGACAGAGACGGATTTGTTTTAGGTGAAGGAGCAGGTTGTATCATCCTTGAAGAGTACGAACATGCTGTGAAGCGTGGTGCAACAATCTATGCAGAATTATTGGGCGGCGGTATGAGTGCAGATGCACATCACATGACAGCGCCACATCCTGAAGGTTTAGGAGCTTATCTGGTAATGAAAAATTGTTTGGAAGATGCAGGATTAACTACTGATGAAGTAGATCATATCAATATGCATGGTACTTCTACTCCATTAGGAGACATTGCAGAATCCAGCGCAATTTCAAAATTATTAGGCGAACACGCTTATGACATTCAGATTAATTCTACAAAATCAATGACGGGTCACCTTTTGGGAGCAGCCGGAGTTATTGAAGCTATTGCTGCTTTAGGAACTATTATTCATGGTATTGTTCCTCCTACCATCAACCATTTTACTGATGATGAGAACATCGACAGCAGACTGAATTTCACGTTCAATGAAGCTGTAAAAAAAGATGTGAAAGTAGCCATGAGTAATACCTTTGGATTTGGTGGGCACAATGCCTGCGTTCTGTTTAAGAAAATCTAATTATTACTGAATGGAGTTACAGAAATACTTTTCTAAATTCCTTCTCAAAAAAAGAAAAAGACAACTTACGGAAAGAGACTATTTTCTGACCACAGAACTAAATAAAATTTTAGGCACTGATGTTCAGAATATAAACTTTTACCGGGAAGCTTTTTCAATTAAAAATTCTTCTAAAAATCAGGAAAGTAATTACGAAAGGCTTGAATTTTTAGGAGATTCTGTTTTGGGTACAATTATTTCGTGCCATTTGTTTCAAACCTATCCTAAAGCGAATGAAGGATATATGACGCAGATGAAATCAAAGATTGTAAATAGGAAAAATCTTAATAAATTAGGAGAAGATTTAAAGCTTACCGATCTTTTACAAAAAAACAATCATGCTGTTGCCTTAGGCGAAAACATTTCAGGGAATCTCTTTGAAGCGTTAATTGGTGCAGTCTATTTAGATTTCCAATATGATACCTGCAAAAGAATTGTTTTGGAAAGATTGCTTACGCCGACAGAAATCAATAAGCTTGAAAACAAAATTGTAAGCTATAAAGGTCTTTTACTGGAATGGAGCCAGAAAAAGAAACTGAATATAAAATACGAAACCTGCGAAGAAATTCAGGTAAACAAATCAATCGTATTCCGCTGTCATGTATGGCTTGGGAATGAAAAGATTTCAAATGCCACAGAAACTTCGAAGAAAAAAGCTGAAGAAAAAGCCGCTCAAAGAGCATTTTATATTTTAAATAAAAAAGAAAATATACTTGGAAATCCAAAAACTTTATGATCTTGACGATATAGAATTTGATGATATTACCATCGCATTGGTAAGATTGGCAAAACATATTCCTGATCATGAGTTTTTTTTCAAAATCAATCAGCATAACGATCTCAAATTTTCAAGAATAAAAGATCTGGTTTTTCACGGGATTTACTACGATTTTTATTTCCCAAGGTTTGAAGCTTATCACAAGCATACCAAGACATGTTTTACTTTTATCTCCAACAAATCTTCAGAAAGTAATCAAAAAAAATTACAAACTGAACTCTTCGCAGAAGAAGAAAACATTAAATTTTTATTAAATAATCATCCAGAAGTAGAATATATTCTGCATAGTTCGGAACAGTTTCCTGATTTTTCCGTAATTTTGCTGGCTGAAAATCTTGCATTTCCAATTCAGGATTACACATTGAGTTCCGAAGAAGAACTTTATCAAATAATACAGTATTATGAATAAGTATTTAAAGAAGACAAAAATTATCGCAACACTTGGGCCTGCTTCATCTTCGAAGGAGGTTATGTTAGGATTGATGAGAGCGGGTGTTGACGTTTTTAGAATCAATTTTTCCCACGCAGATTACGACTTAGTTCGTTCAAATATCGAAATCATCAGAGACCTGAATAAGGAATATGGTTATTCAGTAAGTATTTTAGGAGATTTACAGGGTCCGAAATTAAGAGTTGGCGTTGTAAAAGAAGGTTCTTACCTTAATCCCGGAGATATTCTTACGTTTACTAATGAAAAAATCGAAGGAGATTCTACGAAAGTTTATATGACGTATCAGCAGTTTCCTCAGGATGTGAAAGTTGGGGAAAGAATCCTTATTGATGATGGTAAGCTTGTTCTTGAAGTTCTGGAAACAAACAATATAGATACCGTAAAAGCTAAAACGATTCAGGGTGGACCGCTGAGTTCTAAAAAAGGGGTAAACCTTCCGAACACAAACGTTTCTCTTCCTGCTTTAACGGAAAAAGATATTCAGGACGCTAACTTCATGATGGATATGGAAGTGGATTGGATTGCCCTTTCATTCGTACGTCACGCACAGGATATTATTGATTTGAAAGAATTAATTGCTAAACATCCAAACGGTAAGTTTAAAACTCCGATTATCGCTAAAATCGAAAAACCTGAAGGGGTAAAAAATATCGACGAAATCTTATTGGAATGTGATGGATTGATGGTTGCTCGTGGTGACCTTGGTGTAGAAGTTCCAATGGAGGAAGTTCCTGCGATTCAGAAAAATCTGGTGGAAAGAGCAAGATTCTTCTCAAAACCTGTTATCATTGCTACTCAGATGATGGAAACAATGATCAGCAGCTTAACGCCAACAAGAGCGGAAGTAAATGACGTTGCCAACTCTGTATTGGACGGAGCTGATGCGGTAATGCTTTCAGGAGAAACTTCAGTAGGTAGATATCCGGTTCAGGTGGTTGAAAATATGGCGAAAATTGTGAAGAATATTGAAATGACCAATTTCTATCAGCACAAAAACGAACCTATCGAAAAAGATTATAACTGTATTGACGAGCGTTTCATTACAAACAGAGTTTGTCTTGCAGCGGTAAGAATTGCAAAAAGTACAAATGTTGCTGCCATCGTTACGTTGACGAGCTCTGGGTACACTGCATTCCAGTTATCGGCTCACAGACCGAATTCTCACATCATTGTTTTCAGTGGAAATAAGAGAGTAATTACGATGCTGAATTTACTTTGGGGAGTTCGTGCTTATTATTATGACATGAATAAACCAACTGATGAAACGATCATTCAGGTAAATATGTTGACGCACAATCACGGTTATATCGAGACAGGTGATTTCGTTATCAACATTAATGCAACACCGTCTTACGAAGGTGGAAAAACAAATACATTGAGATTAACGACGATTTAATAGTTGTCTTTGATATAAATGAAAACTCCCGATTGAGTCGGGAGTTTTTTATGTTACTTTCCTAAAACCGTTTTAGCTGTCACAAACTCTTTTAAAGCCAATAAAGAAAGCTCAGTTCCATAACCGGAAGATTTTGTACCTCCAAATGGAAAACGTGGATCAGAACTCGTCATTCTGTTAATGTTTACCGTTCCGGATTCTAAATTATCAATAAAAAACTGCTGACGTTCTTTATTTTTAGTCCAGACTGAATTGGATAAACCAAAAGGAATATTGTTCGCAATTTCCAAAGCATCATCATCGTTTTCAGCAATCATAATCATCCCTAAAGGTCCAAATAACTCTTCCTGCAAAATAGGATTTTCTTCTTCCACTCTAATTAATCCTGGATTAAATTCATTAGCTGAAATTCTTTCCAATGGAATAATCGCTTCGGCTCCATGATCTAAAGCTTTCTGATATTGTTTCTCCAAATCATCCGCCAAATCAGGTCTTGCCATTCCGCCCAGTTTAGTCTCTTTTAGTTTAGGATTACCTGGAACATATTTTTTGTATTCTTCAATAAATTTCGGAAGAAAATCAAACTCAACATCTCTTTGGATAATAAATCTTTTAGCAGCCACACAGGTTTGTCCGCAATTTTGTAGTCTTGCTAAAGCTCCCACTTTTGCAGCTTCATTCAAATCGGCATCATCCAGAACGATGAAAGCATCGCTTCCCCCTAATTCAAGCAAAGATTTTTTAATATTTTTTCCGGCGGTTGCAGCAACTTCAGCTCCTGCTTTTTCGCTTCCGGTAAGACTTACTCCCTTGATGATTGTATGTTCTAATATTTCCTGAACTTCTTTATGTCCGATTTCAAGATTCTGAAAAACACCTTCAGGAAAACCTGCTTCAACGAAAACTTTTTCAATCGCATTTCCGCTTCCGAAACAAATGGAAGCATGTTTTAAAACAACTGTATTTCCAGCCAGAATTGCAGGAGTTGCAAATCTTAAAACCTGCCAAAAAGGAAAATTCCAAGGCATTACCCCAAGAATTACGCCTTTCGGAACATAATGAATTTCTGAAATTTGATATTCTGATTCTATTTTTTCGGGACTTAAAATATTTTCTGCTTCGGCATAATAATTCATCATTAAAGCACATTTCTCAACTTCAGAAACAGCCTGAGAAATGGGTTTATTCATTTCATCGGTAATGATTTCGCCAAAGGTTTCAGATTGAGATTTAAAAATTTCTGCAGCTTTTGCAATGAGTTTCTGCTTTTCTTCAAACGGAACTTTCTTCCATTCCTGAAAAGCCTGGTCAGCTTTTAACAGCTTGTTTTCTATTAAATTTTCCATGTTAAATTTTCCATTTTTAAAGATTCAGAACAAATCTTCTGCTTTTGGATAAAGCATTTTTAAGGCAACAAATACTGTTCCTTATACCGTATATGATTACTGATAAATTCTATGAATTTTATTTATTATAGCTAAAAGAAGTTTACATTTATTGGAAAAACGCAAAGGCGCAATATTTGATAAAATTCTCTGTTTTTAAGACGCAAGGAGAAAATCAAAGATTTTCTTTTATAATGCTGATGATTAATTTTATCGAAGATAAAATCCTTGCGCCTTAAAACCTACTATAATTAAATAATTTTGCGCCTTTGCGAAAAACTAATCATAAAATTCATACTTATTAATTTTTAAACAGGTTCTTAATCAAAAAAATATTTCTCGGAGATTAAGCTGATTGAGCAGATTTTCAATTCAATAAATCTGCATAATCTGTTCAATCAGCGAGAGACAAATTCTTACTAAATCATAAACCATTCATTCGCCAAACTCGCCGCCAATCTCGCCGTATGATCCTGAATATCAAAATGCGGATTGACTTCTGCTATATCTAAAGCAACCAGTTTTTCGTTTTTAAGAATATGTCTGTATAAATGCATAAAAGCAGCGTCCGCAAAAATCCCGTTATAAGCTGAAGCCGAAACTCCAGGAGCAATCGAAGCATTGAAAACATCCATACAAATTGTCATATAAAGAACGTCAACCGAATCTGCCAATTCGTTTACTCGCTCATAAACCGACGGAAGGTTTTCAAAAAACAATTCATCGGCAAGAATATATTTCATTCCAAACTGATGTGCGGTATCAAAAAGTTTCAACGTATTAGAGTTTCTCTGAATTCCGATATGCAACGAATTGATTTCTCCTTCCTGAGCAATCTGCCAAAAACCTGTCCCAGAGCTTGCTCCTACTCCATTTTCGGGCTGTCTGTTATCAAAATGAGCATCAAAATTAATAATTCCAATTTTCAGTTCAGGAAAAGCTGTTCTTACTCCACGGTAATGACCAAATGTGACTTCATGGCCACCGCCAAGAACCAAAGACTTTCCGCCTTTCAATAAAACTTTGGAAACATTTTTTGCCAATTCATTCTGCGTATTTTCAAGATTTGCATCTTCACAAATAATATTTCCAAAATCAAGAAGAGAAAAATCGGGACGAATTACAGGGAAATTCGACATATTTTTTCGGATCATATCCGGAGCATCTTTTGCACCTTGTCTTCCTTTATTTCTGCGAACCCCTTCATCAACGGCAAATCCGTGTAAAACGAAATCGTTCGTTGAAATCGCATCGTAATTTTTTTCTTCTTTTACCCTCTGAAATATTCTGTGATAAAGTAATTCTTCACCATCCAATCTTCCTTGCCAAATCATTTTAATTAATTTTGGTTTACATTATAGCGTTCAAAACTTTGCCAATATTTATCTTTATAAATCTCAAGAGACATTTTATATTCCGGATAATCTTTAATTATTTTCTGTAAAACTTTTGAAGGTTTTCTAAAGTCCTTGCTTGCAAAATAGATTTCTCTGATGTTATCTGCGCTTTCTCTTCCAATGTAGACACTTCCGCCTTCATTTTTAAGATTTTCATAGGCTTTATCTTCTATCTTAGCTAATTTTTCGTAGTCTTTATTCTCTGGAAGTCCGTTGTTTTCGTTTCCGTCATATTCAATCTTTAGTACTGAAATCCAGGGATAAGAAGCTTTAGCATCAAAATTTAGTGCCGTGGTATTGACCGTGGCAATTAAAGGCAATCCATTATTTAGAACGGCTTCCAAAACCGTATAAGCATCCTCATCACCAAATTCCTTTACATTTTTATATTTCTCAATAAATTCTCTTTCTCTCCATGACAGAAAATCTTTCAGCTTAGAAATGGGAACAAGCTCTTTTTCAGCATCATCTTTACCAATTACGTTAAAAGTATCGATTTGCGTAGCAAAATTAAGTTCGCCTAAAAAATTATCAAGGAAAACACAAACGCCGGTCACACAATTACTTTTATTTTCCTCATTTAAGCCATCATAAACGAAAGTAATATCAATTTCATCGGGATAACCGTCAATTTCATTCGAATAAAAAGAAATATTGTTCTTCGAAAAATCTCGGTCATCCATTTTTATTCCATGGTCGATATTCATTTCCGGCTTTAGCGCAGTAAACTTCCATCGGTCAAGCTTCGGAGCTTCTGCGATAAGTTCTTCTGCAAAAACAATATTTTTAATATCCCCATCTGCTGTAATAATCAATTCAGCAACTGAATCAGTACTCATTCCGCAAAGAAAATAATATCCATCATTCAGCTGTTTAAGTTTCGGAGCTAATACATCAAAGAAATCAGTTTCGATAGTATCGTGGCTTTTTATTACATTAAAAAAGTCTTTCTCCTTCGTTAAAAACCAATCCCAAAAATCATTGTAGGTTTTGATTTCTGTTTCCTTGCTTTCTTCTTTCTTGCCAAAAACTTTATCGAAAATTCCCATATTATTTTATTTTGTTTCCATCAATATACACATTTTCGGCTTTCATACTACCCTGATTATAAAGAACATTCTGGAAATTATTCGTTTTAAAGCTAACAAAATCTGCTTTTAATCCTTCAGCTAGTCTTCCTCTGTCTTCCAAACCAAGTGCAAAGGCTGAACGGAAAGTCATTCCCGCTAAAACTTCTGCTGTTGTCAGTTTTTCAAATGTTGCTAAAATTGAAGCTTGTGTGATTAAATTTCCCATCGGTGCAGATCCCGGATTCCAATCGCTTGCAATGGCTACAATAGCTCCTGCGTCTAATAATTTTCTTGCCGGAGTAAATTTTTCACCCAATCCTAAGCTTGCGCCTGGTAAAGCCGTTGCTACTGTATCCGATTTTGCTAGAAACTCAATATCTTCATCAATCGTAGCTTCTAAATGGTCAGCAGATTTTGCGCCCACCTCAACGGCAATTCTTGAACTTCCCGGTGTAAATTGATCTGCATGAACCGTAATTTCAAAACCTAAATCTTTAGTTTTAAGTAAAAATTTTTTACTTTCTTCAGGCTGAAATGCGGATTTTTCAATGAAAATATCAACTCGATTTGCCAGGCTTTCTTCCTTTACTTTTGGTAAAATTTCAGTTAAAATATATTGTAAATATTCTTCATTGCTTCCTTCAAAATCTCTAGGCTTCAAATGCGCAGAAAGACAGGTCGGAACCAAAGTCGCTTTTGTCTGTTCCTGAGCTTTTTTGATGATTCGAAGCATTTTCAATTCATTTTCCACATCTAATCCGTAGCCGCTTTTTACTTCAATTGTTGTAATTCCTAAAGAAATTAAAAAATCAATTCTTTCTAATAAAGTTTTCAACAATTCATCCTCCGAAGCATTTCTTGTATGCTGAACCGTACTCCAAATCCCTCCTCCACTTTCTGCAATTTCAAGATAAGTTTTTCCTGCATTACGCATCGCAAAATCATTCGCACGGTTTCCACCAAAACAAATATGCGTGTGAGAATCCACGAAAGCAGGGAGAACAATTTGTTCGCCTTCAACAGCTTCGATTTCTATATTTTGATTTTCGGATTTTAATGTTTCATAGTTTCCGACTTTTTGAATTTTATTATCATTGATTAAAATTCCGCCGTCAACAATAATTTCAAGTTGCTCATCAGAAAGCTTTCCTCTTAACGGAAGATTGGCAAGGGTTACGACCTGCTTGAAAGGACCTATAAGTTTCATTTATTTAGTTTGAAGCTGAAGTTTAGATATAAATAATATTATAGCTTTTTTAAAATTTCACTTTGCCCAGATTCCTGCGGAATGACAAACTACAAATTCTTTTTGTTATTCCGTAGGAATCTCTACATCGTTATAAGCTGAACAATTTTTATCTTTAAAATTTTCTCTCTCAAAAATACTTAAAATATCCGTTGTTCTCAAATCTTAATTTTTCATCAAATCAACCTTACTCTTAACCTCAATTTTCCTATCTTTACCGTAAATGAAATTGAATTAATGCCCGATTTTTTACATCCAGACAAAGACAATTATTCCCGTGAAGAGCTTGCGCAGGAAGAACAAATTCGTCCGCAGAGCTTTAAAGATTTTGCGGGACAAAGGAAAACGTTGGAAAATCTTGAGGTTTTTGTAACGGCTGCCAAAAGACGTGGCGGCGCTCTTGATCATGTTCTTTTACACGGTCCTCCGGGTCTTGGAAAAACAACTTTAGCCAATATCATTGCGAATGAATTAGGGGTTAACTGCAAAATTACTTCAGGTCCTGTATTGGACAAACCCGGAAGTTTAGCTGGTTTATTAACCAATCTTGAGGAAAACGACGTTCTTTTCATTGATGAAATTCACAGACTTTCGCCTGTTGTGGAAGAATATCTGTATTCTGCAATGGAAGATTATAAAATCGATATCATGCTGGAAACCGGTCCGAATGCAAGAAGTGTTCAGATTGGTTTGAATCCATTTACATTAGTTGGCGCAACCACAAGAAGCGGAATGTTAACCAAACCGATGCTGGCAAGATTCGGAATTCAGAGCAGATTGGAATATTATACGATTGAATTGTTGTCGATGATTATTATCCGAAGCGCAAGAGTTTTGGGTGTGAAAATCTATGAAGACGCAGCGATTGAAATTGCAAGAAGAAGCCGTGGAACGCCAAGAATTGCGAATGCGCTTTTGAGAAGAGTTCGTGATTTTGCTGAGATCAAAGGAAATGGCGAAATTGAAATCAACATTACAAAATACGCACTTGATTCATTAAATGTAGACGAATTTGGTTTGGACGAAATGGACAACAAGATCATGCGAGTAATGATTGAAAACTTTAAAGGAAAACCAGTCGGAATTTCTGCTTTGGCAACATCGATTGCAGAAAATCCTGAAACATTGGAAGAAGTGTATGAACCGTTTTTGATTCAGGAAGGGTTTATCATCAGAACACCTAGAGGACGTGAAGTAACAGAAAAAGCGTATAAACATTTGAATATTGCTATTCCTAGAAATCCGGGAGAACTATTTTAGTTTAGGGTTTTTATGTTGATGTTTAAAGTTTTTTAACCGCAAAAGTCACAAAAGATTTTAACACTTTATAGTTCTTTAAGTTTAAATAAAAGTGAATAAAAGAACACACAAGTTTTGAAAATCTTTGATTTTCGTTTTTGTGAACTTTCTATTTTAAGATTTTAAGCTAAATTGATCTTTTGTGACTTTTGTGGTAAAATAAAACGTAAAAAATTTATGTTTATACCTAAATTATATAAAAGTGAAGATTATCATCTGATGAAAGAAATCATCCGGGAGAATTCTTTTGCTTTATTAATTTCTTCTGTGGATAAAATTCGGGCGACGCATTCTATGATGATGCTGAATGAAGATGATCCGGAAAATGTTTATATTGAAACTCATATTTCAAGAGCCAATCCGCAAGCGAATATCTTGAAATATGGGGATGAAGTTCTTTGTGATTTTTTAGGAGCGCACACCTATATTTCCAGCAGTTGGTACGATCACATCAATGTTTCAACATGGAATTATGAAGCTGTTCAGATCTACGGAAAAGTTGAGTTGATGAATGATGATGAATTGTACAATCATTTAGATAAATTAACTTCGAAATACGAAAACTTTCAACAATGTCCGATGATGGTGAAAGATATGGGAAAGGAATTTGTGGAAAAAGAAATGAAAGGTGCTTTTGGACTGAAAATTATTCCGACTGAGATTTTTATTAAACAGAAATTATCTCAAAACAGAAAGGAGAATGATTTTCAAAACATTATTTCAAATCTTGAAAATGGCGATGAAAACGGAAAACGAATTGCTGAAAAAATGAAACTATTGAAAAAATAGTATTATTTTTTACCACAAAAGTTACAAAAGATGTTAGTTTTGAAAAACCAGTTCTTCAAAAAGTCATAAAAGCAAATTTTATTTTAAAATTCTCTTGCCTCGTGTCTTTTAACATTAAGAAATTAAGATTTAAAGTTCTATACTTAAAAAAACTTATTAAAATCAATTTATTGATTCTTAAATTCAAACAATAAAAAAATCTTAAATCCTTAATGTTTAAAATAAAGAATAAACTTTGTTTATTTAGATTAAGAAAATTAATAACAAATAAATACATTATAAAAACTTACTATTATATGAAATTATATCCAATACAATGTGGAAAATTTAAACTGGATGGCGGCGCCATGTTCGGAGTCGTCCCAAAGAGTCTGTGGGAAAAAACCAATCCTGCAGACGAAAAAAATCTAATTGAACTGGGAACACGCTCCCTTCTTGTGGAGGACGGAAAAAAATTAATCCTGATTGATTGCGGTCTTGGAAACAAACAGGATGATAAATTTTTCGGTCACTACTCGCTTTGGGGAGACGATAATTTAGACAAAAACTTAAAAAAATACGGTTTTGTAAGAGAAGATATCACTGATGTTTTCTTAACGCACCTTCACTTCGATCACTGCGGTGGCGCAATTGAATGGAATGATGACAAAACAGGTTACAGACCGGCATTCAAAAATGCACAGTTCTGGACAAATGAAAACCACTGGCAATGGGCAACAGAGCCAAACGCAAGAGAAAAAGCAAGTTTCTTAAAGGAAAATATTTTTCCTATTGAGGAAAGCGGACAATTAAACTTTTTGCCACTCCCGACAACTGGAAATTATGGTTTTGCTCCGGATCTGAAAATGGATGTCATTTTCGTTGACGGGCACACCGAAAAACAGATGCTTCCGGTCATTCAATATCAGGAAAAAACAATTGTTTTTGCAGCCGATTTGATTCCGACAGTCGGACATATTCCTCAGGTTTATGTAATGGGGTATGATACCCGACCGCTTTTAACGCTGGAAGAAAAAGGAAAATTTTTGAAGCAATGTGTGGATAACGAATATTTACTGTTCTTTGAGCATGATGCTCACAACGAACTGGCAAGTCTTAAAATGACCGAAAAAGGAGTGAGACTGGATGAGACGTTTAGCTTTAATGATGTTTTTGGATATTAATTTTTAACTATGGAAGAATTACATTCAGAAACTCAGAAATTAGAACCTGACCCATTATCTGGTCCTAAAATTATTGGTTTAACAGGCGGAATCGGTTCCGGAAAAAGTACTGTTGCTAAATTTATCGAAGAATTCGGATTTCCGGTTTATTATTCGGATGACAGAGCAAAGGATATTGTAAATGACAACGATGATTTAAAGCTAAAAATCAAAGAACTTTTAGGCGACGAGGCTTATGATGAAAATGGACTTTACAACAGAAAATTCGTAGCTGAAAAGGTTTTTAACAACAAAGATCTATTGCAAAGCCTAAATGAAATTATTCATCCTGCTGTCCGGATTGATTTTGAAGATTGGGTGAAAAGACAAACAAAGTATCTCGTTTTTAAAGAAACGGCTTTGTTGTTTGAATTAAAACTAAATCTCCAATGTTATCGTTCAGTTTTGGTTACTGCAGAAGATAATTTCAGAATTAAAAGAGTAATGGATCGCGACGGGAAAACTTACAGAGAAGTACAGGCCGTTATGGCAAAGCAAATGCCGGAAAAAGAAAAAATAAAACTTGCAGACTGCGTCATCTATAACAATACTAATTTTGAAGACCTAAAAGAGCAGACCGAAAAAATCATCTTTGATATAGAATAGTAAAAACTCCCGTTGAATAAATCAACGGGAGTTTTTGATGGCATTCTAAAAATAACCTAAAAAAATAAGCTCTCATTTCTGAGAGCTTATCTTATTATCTGATTATTCTTTGATGAATTTCTTTTGGGCAGCACCCTGAACATCATCAATATCTATTACATATACTCCATTGATTAATCTACTAACGTCAATCTTATTATTCAAGATCACTCCGCTTGAGATCAATTGCCCTGCAGCACTGTAAATTTTATAATTCGCTTTCTTGCTAATATTCTTAACATTCAGCACTGATTTAACCGGGTTAGGATAAATCAGAATTTCATCCTGATTAACCGCATTTGCTGCTGGCAGTTTAGAGATTCTTACCGTATAATCTTCAACTTCACCATTATCAAAATTGGTACAGTTTACAGGAATACCATCTTTTGCCATTGCTACTCTCATCACGATATATTTGTCTGTAGAGCCTACATAAGCATTAGCAGGAACCTCAAATGTAGCACTTGCAGTTGTATTCGTATTTGGACCATCAGCTAAGATTCTTTCATTAAGATCAAAAGTTCCGCTTCTGTCGAAATCAATCCATACCGCAACTCCTGCTTTGCCCCCTGAAGACATATTCTTATCAACAATAATCTGGTTACCTACAGAACCCTGAATCATATCAATGAATTTCAATGGATTTGCGGTAAAATCAGAATAAGGATTTCCTGTAGATTCGTTTACCATCTGTGGTTTACCTGTTGGCTTAGCTGTAACTTTTGAAATGTATTCAGTAGCCGAACTTGTTGACTGCATCTGACAGTATACAACTGTAGGTGTAGTGAAGTAATACAATGGTGTGAAGTTACCAGGAGTTCCACTACATAGGTTTGCAACCTGCATTTCATATTTAGTTAATTCTAATAATCCTATCAAAGTATGGGTATTAGTGTTAACATTCACTGTAGTCCAGCTTGGAATTCCTACTTTTCTGTATCTTAATATATACGTATTTGTGGCTCCCGGACCAGTATAAGCATCCCAAACAACTTCAGCCGTTGTAGGAGTCAACTGAGTAATCGTTAATCCTGGAGGCGGAATTTCACAAACTCTCACTGTAGTAAATACCTGAGAAGTAGACCATGGATTAGGAGTACCAGATCCAATACATGTATTTCTCACTTGTACCTCATACGTTTTGTAAGAAGTTAGACCCGGGATAACAACGCTATTTGCTGGTGGTGCCGGAACTGTTACAGGAATCCATACTCCTGATCCAACTTCTCTATATTGCAATTCATATGTAGCACCAGCAGCCAGTGGATTCCACGTAACTAAAGCTGATGTAGGAGTAATGTTACTAATCGTGATATTTGGAGGAGTAGGATCACATTTTGTTGTAAACTCATTATGCGAGTAAGCTCCAACATTTGTAGTGTTACAAACTGCAGCAACCTCCACTTCGTAAAGTGTATAAGATAACAATCCTTGCAATGTGTAAGGACCATTTGCGACAGCAATTGGACCTGTCGTAGGTAACCATTGAGTAGAACCTACCGGTCTGTATCTGATTCGGTAAGAAGCACCTCCCGGATCCTGTGGCCAAGTAATTGTTGCAGAGTTGTGTGTAATAGATGCCGGTGTTACTGTAACAACAGGGGTATCTGTACTACAAACTCTTAATACAATGTTATCCACCGCTGCAGGTGGTTGTGTACCTGCACTACTATCATTTCTCCATTCAAATACCAAACGCATTACACTTCCTGCAAAACCAGTAATATTCAAACTTGTAGTAGAGAAATTCTGCCAAGTACCCTGAAGGTTAAATTGACCAACTTGGACTCTACCTGTTCCAGCTGCAATCTGAGTTCCTGGAGATGGTAAAAAGTCAGAAGGTACTAACCACACTCTAAGATAATCATACGGAGTACTACTTCCTTCACCCTCAGCCTTCCAATCGAAAGAGAAGTTTGCGAGGGTTGTTCCTGCTGGAATGAAAATATCTCTATACGCCTGTGTTACTGATGTAGTACCTGTTGTATATGTGTTTGCTGTTCCGTTGTTGTTGGAAATATAAATTGAATTACCCGTATTACCCGTGGCAGAACCATAAGCCCATTTATTTACCTGAGCTCCATTAAGGAAACCAAAATCGTTCCCTCCAGTAAATGGCTGAATATATGGTAAAGTTGCCGGAATCTGTGTTGTCATAAAGTTAGGCCCTTGTGACAAGTAGCTATTATCTGTTGGAGAACATATTGCTCTCAACCACCAGTAATAAACAGTACTCGGAGCAAGGGTTGCCGGTAAAGTAAACGTTGTTGCAGTACTCGGAATCGTTCCGTTTGCTGGACCTGTTGGTGTAGCTGGAGATGTTGAAACCCAATATTCATAACCTCCGGCTGGTGCTGTTGCAGGAGCATTCCAGTTTAAAGTGGCAGAGTTTCCTGTAATTCCAGTAACTGTTAATCCTGTTGGAGGTAAACATGTAGGAGGAGCAACTACTGCCAAAGTAAAGTCAACATAATTTCCATAAGCTGCTGGCCCACAAGAAGTATTGGCACCGCTCCAAGATGAAGATGTACGCACTCTATAATTTCCTAATGCCTGACCTGCAGGAACATTGATTGTTGCCGTTCCCGTAGCAGAATAAGATGTCGTTGCTAAAATAGTTTCTCCAGGATCATTAAAATCAGCATCACTATTCCAGTCAATCCAAACATAATAGTAATATGTAGAAGTACCTGTTGTAGCTAAGTTGATACCAACACTATTTCCCGGAGAAGTTAATACAGACATATTGGTGTTAACATATCCAGTAAAAGAGTTGGCTGTATAGTTAAGGTTCGTCCATCCCCCTGTTGTCGTAATATTGTTAAGATAGTAAGTCGTCCCACTCGTTCCTCCGGTAGGAGTACAATAACATTGTGAAACAGGATTTTGCCCTACAGATACAATATTTGAAGTCGCAGACTGTGAACTGTTTGTACACGCTACAACACATCGGTAATCTGTAGGTACAGCCTGACCGTTCACGGTATAAGTAGGAGATGTAGCACCAGCAATTGCAGTAAAAGTACCCGCACCAGCCGGACTGCTGTACCATTGGTAAGTAATACCTCCACCATATGTATAACCTGTAAGTGTTAAATTAAATGATGAGCTGATACACGCATTTGTCACTGTCGCTGCAGCAGTACCTGAAACAGGTGTACCTGTACAAGGAGCTAATGGCAATACATTAACATAATAATCATGTGCTTCGCCATATCCCGCTGAACCACAAGCGTCAAAATTAGAACCGTTATATACCACACGCACACGCATTCTGTGAATACCAGCAGGTGCAGTAAGCGGTATTGCAATATTAGCCGTCGCAAATGCCGGGCTTTGATCCAATGTAAGATCTGTTAATAACTTTTCAGATGCATCAAATGTACCATTGTCATTAAAATCAATCCAGATACTCGCTTTTTCATAAGCTGGTGAAGTATATGTCGTATTAATCTTCACAGGATAAGATTGACCAGGCAAAAGATCAACAGGAGCAAATGCAGCTGTTCTGTCATAATATCCTGCTCCATTACATCCAGTATTCAAATCACTGATTACTGAGGTACCAGCACCTGTGATCACAAAGCTATTCAAGTCATCATTATCACTACAACCAGTAGTATAAACAGGGGTACAATAGTTTAAACATTGAATACCTGTAGTCTGCCCCACCGAAACTACATTAGACGTTTGGGTACTACCTCCATTGGTACAGGTTACCACACAACGATAATCTGTAGCAGCTGTCTGATTTGCCACAGAATAAGACATTGTGGTGGCTCCTGTTATATTGCTAAAGGTATTGACTCCGGCAGGTGATGATTGCCATTGATAAGTAATACCAGAACCTGATGTTGCACCTGTAAGTACAAGATTAAAAGGTGTATTTGCACAAACTGTTGAAGCAGTTGCAGAAGCAGTTCCCGCAGTTACAGTACCTGAGCAAGCAGTTCCAAAAGAATATCCAATTTGTAAAAAAGGTCTTCTATCATTAATAGTACTTATCGAATTGGTAGTTGACGAAAGAGTTCCCGCTCCTGCTAAAGTTGTATCCCCGGTACCATATATACGATCTGTAACTGTACTCCATAGCCATTCAAAAGTTCCAGTGGTTGGATTTCCTGATACTTGAGTAATATCCCACTCAACAGAAATTTCTAAGGAACCTCCTGTATATGTAAAGGGTGTGTTTAGTGAAAAATCAATATAATTTGGCGCTTGGGTTGCAGGAATTGTCTGATTTAAATTCTGATAAACCAATGTAGTTCCTGCATTAAGGTTAGTCCACGTTTCACTTGCATTAGAATAGGCAGTAGCAGTAGAATTTTTCATATAAATTCTAAAAATTCCGCCGCCTGTAGTTGTTGCATTATTATTTTTTACCCAGCCTAAAGTATTGATAATAGCTCCCGATGTAATACCAGCGGCTGCTAACTCACTTGAAGTATACAGATAAGAATACCTGCTCGCATCATAAGAACTGGATGCACTTGATCGATAAATGGGTCCTGCATTATAAGCCGCCGTTCCTGCCGTTCCTGTAGTTATCTGAACCACATTTTGTGCATTAATGAACAGACTGATAAGTAGACCCCAAATCAGTAAAATCTTTTTCATATTATAAAATATTTAAATCCATTGGGATTTTTGAATTATACATAAATTCATTAGATAATTGTTATTAAAAAACGTTTTAAACTGTCATTGCTTAAAATTTTCAGTCGTAATTGAAGAGTAAAATGTAAAGAATTTTGTCATAGGCAGTATTATTTTATATTAGTACAAATCTAATATTTTTTTATTATTAATTCACAGATTTAAAGTTTTTTTTTTAATTACTTCATTAAAACTCAACTTATAATTAATTATGAAAAAAATCCCCAGACAATTCTGAGGATTCATAAGTATTAAAAAAAGGATTTTATTTTTTGATAAACTTAACACTTTCGTTTTTTGAACCATCTTTAATGGTAATGATGTAAGTTCCTTTCACTAATTCAGAAACTCTCACCTGATTGTTATTAATATCACCAGTTTTTACAAGCTGTCCGACAGCGTTGTGAATTTCAAATTTAGTTTTGTTTGAAATTTTAGTAAAGTTCAAAACATCTGTTGCTGGATTTGGGTACATTCCAAATTTATCTTTAACATTTTCAGAGGTACTTAGTGTTTGAATTTTAAATGCTTTATTCTGTACAGATCCGTACGTAGAACTTGACGCTACTGTTGTACCATTTTGGGTTTTAATGTTATAATACGCTCCTAAGCCGTGGATAATTCCATCACCATACGAATCATTAATAGTAAAAGTATAACAGTCATTCGAGTTTAATACCCAATTTTGAGTAATTAATGCTGGAAGAGGAGTATTCTGATTAGGGTTAGGTATGCTAGGATACGAACCTCCAGAGTACACTGTTGTTCCTGCACTATTTTTCAAATTCCAACTTACTTCTGCACCCCAATAATCTAATTGCAAATTAAATACGTAATTCAAATCAGCAAGTGTTACAATTCCATTATTAAATGTACCAGTTGCTGAATTATTTGTAGCTCTTTGATCTGCCGTTCCATTTACTGCTGTAACACTCACTACCAATGGACCATTAGTAGCCGTTGATGGAGCAGGAAGTCCAAGAATTTGCGATTTATTTGTAGCTAAATTACCCGTCCAATTTAAATTTTGAATAGTACCATTTATACTTAACGATATAGTTGCACTTGTTAAATTAGCTGTACCTCTATTGGTCAAAGCAACTCTGATTGTAGAGCCGTTAGCGCAAGTCACGTTAGGAGCACAACCTCTCTCCAATTTAATTTCAGCATCATTAGCAAACAGAGGTATAGCTGCATCTTTTGTTGAACTTTTAAGTTGCATTCTACGAGGAGAATTATTCATAACCGTTCTCATTCTAGTCTTCTGGTCATTTGTAAAAACATTTAAACAGCTATCATATGAGTAATCCATATAATTTTCAAACATCTCATCTGCAGTACCACATAGATTTGCTTTAGGGTGTGTTGGGCATCCAGAATTAGCTGTATAATGAACAGGTGTATCCGCACAATAGTCAGTTCCACATGCTTGATCTCCCCAAATATGTCTCAATCCTAAAAAATGCCCAACTTCGTGAGTCATTGTTCTCCCTTTATCGAAATTATTAGCTAATAAAAAAGTATTAGTAGTATCATAATCGCTGCTTCCAAATACACTGTAGTTTGCGACAACACCATCACTATCAGCAGTACCTGTAGGTGTAGGAACTCCTACCAAGCCAGAAGAAGTTGGGAATTGTGCATATCCCAATAAAGTAGAATCGCTAAACCTAACACTCCACATATTCATATATTGATTGGGATCCCAAATAGTCTGCGGTTTAACATACGCATCAATTGACGTCATATCCCAGCTAGACTCACAAAGATTTACCCTATCTATTCCATTTGTAGGATTACCATTAGGATCAACTTTTGCTAATGCAAATTGAATTTCTATATCAGCACTTACAGGATTTGTATTGTATCCTGGAGTTCCAAATAATCTTCTAAAATCATTATTCATTACTTCAATTTGAGACATAACTTGCTCGTCTACAATATTTGGAGCCACACCTACTGCTTGTCCGTTATGAATAACATGAACAACAACAGGTATTGTGATAACATTTCCATTTTGTGACTTATTAGCCTGTGCCTTTTCAATAAGAGGAGCCAGCCAAGCTTCAAACTCTGAAGTACTTAACCTCTCAGGAAAGTGTCTCTTTAAAAAAGCTTCATACTCTACCGTAGAACATCTTTCAATACCATTGCCAAGTAAGTTCAACTTTTTTTCTCCAAAAACAGTTTCTTTTGTAAAAACTTCGTCCTTCTTTTGAGCATTTACAGACACAAAAAAAGAAAGAAAAGCCAATACAAGAAATCTTAAACTTGTAATTTTACTCATTATCTTTAAATTATTTTTTACAAATATACCATAAATTATATAATTTATTAATTTTATATTAAATAATTGAAAAATAAATTGTATATTGTATAGATTTAATCATTAACATTAATCATGATGATAATAAAAACAAAATCATTTTTTTTCACTATTCTTTTATCAACACTTCTTTTTAGTGCATGCAAAAATTCAATGAGCAGAGAGTCAAATTCACTTTATAAAGTATTGCTTTCTGAGCGTACAAGAGGTACAAATAGATTATTTACCATAACCTCAAAAGAAATACAAACGTCATTAAATGGAAATTCAATCAAATCAGAAATCACTAAAAACCAGTATCTTGAAATTAAAAAGCTTGTAGAAAACATCAGCCTTGAAGCAATCTCAAAACTAGAATCACCATCTACCAAAAGATTTAGTGACGGAGCACTTTCTACAACCATTACAATCATTAAGAATGATAAAGAATATAAATCTTCAGACTTCGATTCAGGAAATCCACCGGCAGAATTAAAAAGTTTGTACGACGAGATTCAGAAATTGACAGCAACAAAAAAGAGCAAGTAAAACATGCTCTTTTTTATTTTTAAAATTTATATGCGATATTCCACGCAAAGCCCATATTGAATTTATTGGAACTCTTACCAAAACCGGGTACAATCATCGGAACAACATCATCCTGCTTTGAGGTTACCATTAAATAACGTGGCTGCATGCTTACATCAATGTAAAAATTCGATTCAAACAACTGTACTCTTCCGCCTAAAGTTCCTTCTAACCAGAAAGATGACTGTGATGAGGACGGCATCGACACAGTTGAACTGCTCCCACCAAAACCCCTTACCGGAATTGCCATATATTCCTGTTTATAGAATGAACCCGCGATTTTTCCACCTCCATAAAATCCGTTAAAATCATTCTCACGGTCTCTTGCCAACATATAAAAAGCTCCGATCTTTGCAAAAGGACCACTTGCTTTTGCATCGTAGCCATTATTCTGATACACATTTTTATCAAAGCCTGCTTCAATAATGCCGTGAAGATTATCTTTTACTTTAGAAGAAATAAATCCCTGAAACAATTGTCTGTCTGAGAAAAAAGAAACTCCCGCATTCAAGACATCAACGCCAACAATAAAATTGGGCTCATATTTCCATTTTGGTTTTTCAACTTCTTCTTTTTCCTGCGCAGAAAAATTCAACAAGTTTAAAACACTAAAAATTAAAGAATAAATTAGTTTTTTCTTCATTGTCTATAAAATTTTGTCCCTGCTCAAGACTTTTTAAGGAATTTGGAGCTGATAATACCGAATTTACATTTTCATAATTTTTTTTTACACCACATCCCGGAGAAACGTAGATTGACTTTGTTGTGTAGCTTACCCTTACTCTTGTAGAATCTTCCTGAGTAGACGTTTTTACATATAAATCCGTAAATGGAGAATCGTCTACACGCAAAGGAACAAACACAGAATCAACTTTGAGTTTCCATCCCAAGTCAACAATATTAGTTCCAAGGTTAGCGTAAATTTTTACTGAATCCATGTCTGCGATTTTACCGTTTTTCTTAAACATGATTTTCATTCTCGGTGTACCTTCACCGCTTTCACAAATATCATCATCACTTCCACACGAAATGACCGATGATAATGCAAAAATGAATAAGATGAATTTAAAATATTTCATACTTTTTTATTTTGGATCTAAAGCTTTCTCAATGCGGAAAACCAAGTCTTCATAATGATACTTATTAACCAAATCATTAGAAGCCGTTTTTGCCGCGAGATCTTTTTTAATGGTATTTAAATTTCCTCTTACAATCGCTGAAACGTCAGATTTATCGGAGTTTTTCGTATCTATTAATTTAATTAAAATATCGACATAGTTTCTCTGAAGATTTCTACCGTAAATATCTACGTTGTCTTTCTTAATAATTGAATTGTTTAAATCTGAAAAATACTCAATCAGAGAATATGAATTCTGATCAACCGCTTCCGACTGATATAAACTCTGAAGAACCATCGGACTTAATATTCTTCCCAAAACTCCATTCTGCATTTCTTCAACCGTTTTTACCGGAGCTTTTCCTGTTTTTTCAAAAATATCTTTTTTCAGCAACCATTGTGGTGTTGTGAAAATATTTTCATTTAAAAACTGTAATGCTTCTTGCTGGTCTTTTTTGGCAACAACTTCATAAACCGAACCAGACTGTTCCACTGTTTTCGGAGTTTCCATTTGTCCACCGATATATTTTGAAACATGACCTAAATATCTTCTGAATTGTGTGGTCACCTGATCATACATCATTTCAAGATTTTTATAATCTTCGTTAGGAGTCTTCGTCCAGTCATCCAAATTATCTACAATTCTTTTCAGATTTTTAATTCCATAAGTGCTTGCAATCATAGCGTTGTCTCCGACCTGTTCACTCTGAGATCTCGGATCTAATGGATTTGTTTCTGTTCCGAACCAAAGTCTTTCGTTTTTAAGATTTTTGATCACCCATTTATTCAGATATTCTTTTTCTGCATCCGGACTTTTAAATTGATTAAATCTTTTATATCCCCACTCGATTGCCCAATTATCATAGTCACCGATTCTTGGAAAAATTCCTGAATCTCCTATATTATCTTCCGGCTGTGCAACATAATTAAATCTTGCATAATCCATAATTGAAGGAGTGTGACCGTTCTTTTCCAGCCATTTTTTATCTCTCAATTTTTCAACCGGAACCGTTGAACTTGAACCGTAGTTATGTCTTAATCCTAAAGTATGACCAACTTCGTGTGAAGAAACAAAACGGATCAATTCACCCATCAGTTTTTCGTCAAACTTCATTTTTCTGGCTCTTGGATCATTCGGAGAAGCCTGTACAAAATACCAGTTTCTCAACAATAACATGACATTGTGATACCAATTGATGTGGCTTTCTAAAATCTCCCCCGTTCTCGGATCGGCAATTGAAGGTCCTGAAGCATTCGGCACATCTGAAGGTTTATAAACAATCGCTGAAAATCTTGCATCTTCCAAACTCCATTCTGTATCAACTTTGGGATCCGGAACTTTTGCAACAATAGCATTTTTAAATCCGGCCTTTTCAAATGCTTTCTGCCAATCGTTAACTCCCTGAATTAAATAAGGAACCCATTTTTTCGGAGTTGCAGGATCGATGTAGAACACAATAGGTTTAGCAGGTTCTACCAATTCTCCTTTATTGTATTTTTCTACATCCTGTGGTTTTGGCTCAAGACGCCATCTTTTTACCAAAGAAACTTTTTTTACTCCTTGAGGATCCAAATCGAAATCTGTATAACCTACTGTGAAATAACCTACTCTCGGATCAAAATATCTTGCCTGCATTTTGTTTTCAGGAAGAAGAACAAAAGAAGAATTGATTTCTACGGTATAATTTCCACTGATTTTTGGAGCAGGTCTTCCCGGAACAGCCGGAGTTGCAGGCGTACCTAAAGTTCTTGCGAAAGTTTTGGTAGTATTAATTTCAATATTGGTCGGGAACGATTTCACAAAATTCACGAAAGACATATCTTTCTGGAATGTTCCCACACGGTAAGAATCTTTAGCCCAAACCGAGAAGGAAGTCAGTTCGTTATCCGAATTCAAAACATCGGTAACTTCAATGACTGAAGAATTTTTCTTTAGTCCGTAAGCTTTTACATCAAATGATTTGATAATAGACTGCACATTATTTCTCGTCACCGAATTATACATCTGCGACGTAGAATCTTTGGCATAATCAACGTGAGAAATAGAGCGCAATAGGATTTTATCTTTAGGACCTTTTTCAAAAGCAATAACTTGCTGACCAATCTGATCTCCCGCATAACCGGAAGTTCCGGAACGCATACCTGCGGCAGCTTTCGTTAATCTTGTTACTAGAAGAAATTCCTTTTTCAACATTGCGTCAGGAATTTCAAAATAATATTTGTCGTCTACTTTGTGAACCGTAAAAACCCCCTGGTCAGAAACCGCTTTATCGGTAATGATTTCTTTAAATGATTTGATCGGACTTTTCTTTTTATCGTCTTTCTTGACAACCGCCGTATCTTTTTTTACAGCTGTAGCAGAATCTTTATTTTTTTCCTGAGAAAATAAATTTTGTTGGGTAAAAAATAAGACTCCAACTAAGAAAAAAGCTTTACAGTTCTTTATCATATTCATTAAACTTTATTAAACCAAATCTACGTAATTATTTCTTGATAAGCAGCGCAATATTCTCTACGTGGTGGGTTTGCGGGAACATATCTACCGGTAAAATTTTCACCAAAGTATAATACTCTTTCATTAAAGCCAAATCTCTCGCCTGTGTTGCAGAATTACAGCTTACGTATACTACTTTTTCAGGCGCTAATTTTAAAATCTGTTCTACCACTTTCTGGTGCATTCCATCTCTTGGCGGATCAGTAATCAAAACATCTGCTTTGGGATGATTGGCTAAAAACTCTTCCGTGAAAACATCTTTCATGTCACCACAATAGAATGTCGTATTCGTTAAACCGTTCAATTCGGCGTGCTCAATTGCTGCGTCAATAGCTTCCTGAACCGATTCAATTCCGATTACTTGCTTTGCATTTCTTGCAACATACTGAGCAATCGTTCCGGTTCCTGTATATAGATCATATACCACTTCATCACCTTTTAAATCAGCAAACTCAAGTGTTTTTCTGTATAATTCCAAAGCTTGTTTGT
Source organism: Chryseobacterium sp. RLHN22 (assembly GCF_051011795.1). NCBI lineage: Bacteria > Pseudomonadati > Bacteroidota > Flavobacteriia > Flavobacteriales > Weeksellaceae > Chryseobacterium > Chryseobacterium sp. RLHN22. The sequence goes on along the minus strand of NZ_JBPCHW010000009.1, from coordinate 20,607 downwards.
AATTGGTCTGGAAGAATGATTTCGGACCGATTTTAAATTTCAGGCCATCCATTTCTTCCATTAAAAATCCTTCCCCGAAATAGACATTGATATCTAAATCGTAAATTGAGTCGTTTTGCTTAGGATTGATTGCGTACACCAAAGTTTTGATCTGAGGAAAATTTTCAAGCAAATAAGTAAACAGTTTTTCTCTGTTCTCTTTTTCTTCTCTGTACAGCTGGAATAAAACCATCCATTCTCCTTTGGAATTTTGTCTCATCATCAAAGTTCTTAAGAAACCTTCCTGATTTTTAACATCAAAAAAGTCTAACCCTTGATTGACTCCATAATTCTTCACTGCCAAACGAATAGCGTTGGAAGGGTCTTCCTGAAGGAAACATTCTTTCAAGTCTAAAATCTTGCTCCACATTCCCGGAATATGGAAACCAAGCGCATCTCTGCTTCCGAAATTTTCTTCAGAACTGATTTCGTACTGAGTCAGCCATCTTGCATTGGAGAAAGAAAACTCCATTTTGTTTCTGTAGAAGTACTGCTCTTCAGAACCTAAAATAGGAACGGTAACGAAATCATCAATTCCGCCGATTCTTTTAATATTGTTATAAACTTCTTCCTGTTTAAAATCAAGCTGCTTTTCGTAGCTCATATTCTGCCATTTGCAGCCACCACAAGTTCCGAAGTGAATGCATTTTGGTTCAACTCTGTAAGGTGATCTTTCGATAACTTCCACAGCTTCACCTTCAAAATATTTTGACTTGGCTTTCTTTACTTTCACGTTAACAATATCCCCGGGAATTGCTCCGGAAACCATCACAGCTTTTCCTTCTTCAGTTCTTCCAATAGCAACACCTTTTGCTCCCGCAGAAATTAATTTTATATTTTCAAGAATTAAATTTTTCTTATTACTCTTCCTACCCATTCTAATTTTTCTATTTTTCTAATTGAAACTTAAACAGTTTCGGTCTGCAAAAATACAATAAAAAAAACCTTATCCGAAGACAAGGTTTCTTTTATACTTTTTAAACTTAATTATTTAGTTGGAGCCGGAGCCGGAGTCTCTTGTGTTTTAGGAGCTTCCTCTACTCCAGGAGCCTGTTGGAAAGCCGAAGGATCAAGTTGTAATTGCGCTTGAGGGCTTACCTGTGGCGCTTTAAGACCTGTCTGTTTTTCCAATACTGTAATCAAGTCTTGATCACCAAGGTTATTGAAAGGTCTGCTGGCAATTTTACCGTTTTTATCTACAACAATGAAACTTGGTAGTTTAAATCCGTAAATTCCATATTTCTTAGCAATATCAGAATTAAGACCTCCATCTCCGTAAACATTAGTTCCGGTAATTCCGCTGAGCATTGCTTTGCTTGTTTTTCCAAACTGTTCTTTGGTATCATCAAGATTTACAAATACAAAGTTCATTTTAGATTTGTAGAAATTCACGACTTCTTTCAAAACAGGAACAGTTCCTTCCTTAATGTAAGGATTCCAAGATGCATAGAATACGATCATATAGGGTTTACCTTTGTTTTCAGTTAACTTATATGCAGAACCATCTTCCTTTACCAACGAAGCTTCAGGTGCATCGTCACCAACTTTAAATCCGTTGATCGCAAACTGCATTTTTTTAAGATCTGCCTTAATGGTAGCATCTTTGATATCTTCTTCGATAATTTTCTTGATTTTATCTGCTGTAGCGGCAGGAGTCTGCGGATGAATATCTGACTGAGCCATAACGAAAGCCAATAAATAATCTTTCTCTGTCTGAGAAATTTCTTTTTTACCTTTTAAAAACTCATTAAACAGTTCTGAAGTCGTAACATCCGTTTTTCCTTGAGTTTTTGCCTGAGCAAACTTCTGGAAATCCTGACTCATCTTCGTTAAAAGATACTGTCTGTAGAACGGGCTCGTTTTGATCATTGTATCTTTATTTTCCTGAAGTTTGTTTTCGTAGTCTGTGAAAACTTTTGCCAATTTAAATGAAGGATTACCACCCATCTTTTTAGACATTTCATAATTTACCAATAAATTAAGAATTGCAGTTTTAGCATCCGTTTTTTTCCATTCAACTACTTCTTTACCAGGATTGTATTTTTTTACATTTTCATCAATATTTTTATTGATGTCTGCCTCGATTTTCTGCATTGCCTTTACATACTTGCTTTCGTCACCTGCAGCCAATTCCTGGATATTAAGCCCCTGACCGTAGCTCATTAAGAATTTCTGGCAAGCCTGGAAGAAATCGTTATCATTTTTAGCATCACCCGTTACAACATATTCATTAGGGAACGTAACAGAATTACCAGAGATATTCAACTTCTGGCCACCTTTTAGGAAAATCAGATTTTGTTTTCCGGCATAGTTGATCACATACATTCCGTTTTTGGGAGCTTCGAAAGTTCCTGTAAAGTTTCCGTCTTTATCAATACCGAAATTGGCAAGCGGAAGGGTTGCTACGCCTGAAGCTTCAACAAACTCGATTCTTTCAAGAGGTGAGCTTCCTGCGATTTTTCCTTTTACTTCAACTTTTTTTGAACAAGACATTGCAAATATTGCAATAACAAACAATAAAAGATATTTTTTAATCATTATCGTACTATAATTTTTTTTGAATGATTGAATCTTCGATTTCATTTTTGTTTTAAATAATTTAGCAAAAATAGGTTTTATAATTAAACTGAATACAATTATTAAAGCTAATTTATGAAAGATTTAACTAAAAAATCGCCTTCCTAAGAGAAGACGATTTTATAATGTATTTTAAAAAAAGATTATCCTCTGTCAACAAAAGCTGACATATACTCTCTGTTCATTCTCGCAATGTTTTCAAGAGAAATTCCTTTCGGACATTCTACTTCACAAGCACCGGTATTTGAACAGTTTCCGAATCCTTCCTCGTCCATAGCTTTCACCATGTTCAGAACTCTTCTCTTCGCTTCTACTCTACCTTGTGGTAAAAGAGCGTACTGAGAAACTTTAGCGCCAACGAATAGCATTGCAGAACCGTTTTTACAAGTCGCCACGCAAGCTCCACATCCGATACAAGCTGCAGCATCCATTGCTTTGTCTGCATCTTCTTTAGGAACCGGAATTGCATTGGCATCCAAAGTATTACCTGAAGTGTTCACCGAAATGAAACCACCTGCAGCCATTACTCTGTCGAATGCGCTTCTGTCTACCATCAAATCTTTGATTACTGGGAACGCTGCACTTCTCCAAGGTTCGATAACGATGGTTTCACCGTCTTTGAACATTCTCATGTGAAGCTGACACGTTGTAATTCCTGTATCCGGACCGTGCGCTCTACCGTTGATGTAAAGAGAACACATACCACAGATTCCTTCACGACAGTCGTGGTCGAAAGCGATGGGCTCTTTTCCTTCGTTAATAAGATTTTCGTTCAGAATATCCAACATCTCCAGGAATGAAGAGTCTGTAGAAACATCTGATATTTTATAGGTCTCAAACTGACCTTTAGTTTTGCTATTTTTTTGTCTCCAAATTTTCAGGGTAAGATGAAGGCCTTTTTTTGCACTCATAATTATTTATTTATAGGTTGGAGATTATTTGTAACTTCTTGCTTTAACTTCAATATTTTCGTAGATCAGATCTTCTTTGTGCAGAACCTCAGTAGTAATATCATCGTTTTGATATTCCCATGCTGCAACATACTTGAAGTTCACATCATCTCTTTCTGCTTCACCTTCAGGGGTCGCATGATCTTCTCTGAAGTGTCCTCCACAAGATTCGTTTCTGTGTAAAGCATCAATCGCCATCAGTTGTCCAAGCTCGATGAAATCTGCCACTCTGAAAGCTTTTTCAAGCTCAGTGTTCATTCCGTCAGCATCACCGGGAACTTTTACATCTGCCCAGAATTCTTTTTTCACCTGAGCGATTTCAGCGATAGCTTCTTTTAAACCTTCAGGAGTTCTTCCCATTCCTACCTTATTCCACATAATGTGTCCTAATTTTTTATGGAAATAATCTACTGAATGCGTTCCTTTATTATTTAAGAAAAATTGTATTTTATCTTTAATGTCTTTCTCAGCCTGATCAAACTCACCAGAATTTGTAGGAATTGCTCCCGTTCTGATATCTGCTGATAGGTAATCTGCAATTGTATAAGGAAGTACGAAATATCCGTCTGCCAAACCTTGCATCAAAGCAGAAGCTCCTAAACGGTTAGCTCCGTGATCTGAGAAGTTAGCTTCACCAATTACAAAACATCCAGGGATTGTAGACTGTAAGTTATAATCAACCCAAACACCACCCATTGTGTAGTGTACTGCAGGATAGATCTTCATTGGAGTTTTGTAAGGATCATCAGCCGTAATTTTTTCGTACATTACAAATAAGTTACCGTATTTCTCCTCAACCCAGGCTTTTCCTAAATCATAGATTTGCTGCTCTGTAGGATTGTGAATATGTTTTTCGATAGCGGCTTCTTTACCTTTTTTCATGATCTCTGTAGAGAAATCCAGGTAAACACCTTCTTTAGTATCATTATTTTCGATTCCGTAACCGGCATCACATCTTTCTTTACCCGCTCTAGACGCAACGTCTCTAGGCACTAAGTTTCCGAATGCAGGATATCTTCTCTCTAAATAATAATCTCTGTCTTCTTCTTTAATATTTTCAGGTCTCAATTTACCTTCTCTGATTGCTACTGAATCTTCAATTTTCTTAGGAACCCAGATTCTTCCTGAGTTTCTTAATGATTCAGACATCAAAGTCAGTTTAGACTGCTGAGTTCCGTGAACCGGAATACAAGTCGGGTGAATCTGTACGTAGCAAGGGTTTGCGAAATATGCTCCTTTTTTATGGATTTTCCAAGCTGCAGAAACGTTTGACCCCATTGCGTTGGTAGAAAGGAAATATACGTTTCCGTAACCTCCTGAAGCAATTACAACCGCGTGAGCAGAATGTCTTTCGATTTCACCTGTTACCAGGTTTCTTGCGATGATCCCTCTTGCTTTTCCATCTACAATGACCAATTCCATCATTTCGTGACGGTTGTACATTTTAATTCTACCTTTACCGATCTGACGGCTCATTGCAGAATAGGCACCTAATAATAACTGCTGACCGGTTTGTCCTTTTGCGTAGAAAGTTCTCTTTACCTGAACCCCACCAAATGAACGGTTATCCAGCTGACCTCCGTACTCACGTCCGAAAGGAACTCCCTGAGCAACACATTGGTCGATAATATTTGCAGAAACTTCTGCTAAACGGTAAACGTTTGCCTCCCTAGCTCTGTAGTCACCACCTTTGATGGTATCGTAGAACAATCTGTACGTAGAGTCACCGTCTCCCTGATAATTTTTAGCTGCGTTAATCCCCCCTTGAGCAGCAATCGAGTGTGCTCTTCTTGGAGAATCTTGGTAGCAGAATGCCTTTACATTATATCCTTGCTCAGCCAAAGTAGCCGCAGCAGAACCACCTGCTAAACCTGTACCTACAACAATAATATCAATCTTATCTCTGTTGTTGGGTGCAACAAGGTTCATATGGTCTTTATGATGTTTCCATTTATCCTTTAACGGACCAGCAGGAATTTTTGAATCTAATTTACTCATATTAGTATATTGATATTATTGAGTTACGAAGTGAAAAATTGCAATAAAAATAAAGCCTAGTGGAATAAGGATTGAGTACCAGTTTCCAATAGCTCTCACAACCGGAGTATATTTTGGGTGTCTTGCTCCAACAGACTGAAATGAAGACTGGAAACCGTGCGCCAGGTGAAGACCCAATAACACGAAAGAGATTACATAAAGCGCTACCCTCCAAACATCAGCAAATTTCCCGTGAAGATCACCCCAGAAACGAGATTCCTCAATCGGTAATCCGTCTACATATTTGTAATTCATCTCATGAAACCAGAAGTCATACATGTGAAGGAAAATAAATGCTAAAATCACAGCTCCTGAAATCAACATATTTCTGGACATCCAGGTAGAATTTGCCGCACCATTGTTGGTATCATATCCTATAGGACGTGCTTTTTTATTTTTAATTTCCAAAACAAATCCCATCACAAAATGGAAAATCACCGCAAACATCAACACCGGCTGCATTACAAACTGAATAAGAGGATTGTACCCCATAAATTGCGAAGCATTATTGTAAGCATCCTGCCCGAAAACCGACAATAGATTTACAGAAAGGTGCATCACCAAAAATATCAGCAAAAACATTGCTGACAATGCCATAGCATATTTTCTACCAATTGTAGAACTTGTTAAACCTGCCATATTAAGTTTAAATTTGAATTTCCACAAAATTAGGAAATGTTAACAATACGTGAAACTGAGAAATCTCACTATTAGACAGTTTGTAATGTTTCTAAATAAGAGTTAAAACAATAATAAAACCACGAAAACTTTCAATTATTGACACTAATTTAAGTAATAAATTTTGTTTTTGAATTTTACCATTTTTGCAGAAGCCGGAAAACTTTTCATTTCAACTTTCTTAATTCTGCGATTTGACGTATAGGGATTAATAATATACTGTTGAATTTTACTTTTTTCTTTTTCAGAATTCATCCAAAATATAACTTGATTTCCTTTTTTAACTGAAATAACAGTTTCCTTTTTATAATGATGAACCAAAAATTCATCTTTTTGATTTTCAATCACATTCAAAGAAATCCGAATAATAGTAAACATCAAAACACTTAAAACTACATTGGAAATATTTTTAAAATTAAATTTTTCAAGCATAAATTTCAGAAAGTAAATTATTCCGAACAAAGCAAAAACCTCAACTAGATTTAAAGGAATATTTTCAAAAAATACAGAATCAAAACCGGCAAACCAATGAATGGTTTTCAATAAAATCTGAATAGTAAAATCATAAATAACAGAAATAAATTCAAAATCCATATTAAAACCAATCAGAGCAGTCACTATAAAAGAAAAAACAATAATCAATTCAGAAAAAGGAACAATGAAAAAATTCGCAACAATAGAAATCAAAGAAAATTGATGAAAATAATATAAAACCAATGGCAAAGTCACCAATTGTGCCGCAATGGAAATAGAAATCGTATTGTAGATGATTTTCTTGAAATAATGATCCTGTCTCGGAAGATATTTTAAAATAGGTTGGTTCAACCAATAAATCCCAAAAACCGCCAGAAAACTTAACTGAAAACCAACATCAAAAATCTGCTGCGTATCAATCATTAAAATTATAAAAGCAGAAAGCGCCATCGAATGCAGTAAATCTGGTTTTCTTTGGAGCAAAACATAAATAAAATACACAGAAATCATAATACAGGAGCGCACCACAGAGTTTCCAAATCCGATGAAGATAGCAAAAATCCAGATAAAAATTAAGCTGATAACAATCGCATATTTTTTAAAACCAACCGGAGAAAACCTCATCATCAGAAAATAAAACATCCCGAAAATTACGACGATATGCGTTCCCGAAATTGCCAGAAAATGCACCAGACCCGAACGATTAAAATCCTGAACGGTTTCAGTATCGATTTCTGTTCGGTCTGCGAGAATAATTCCCTTTAAAAATTCTCGGCTGCGAAAATTCATTTCAGAATGATCGATTTTCTGTAAAGTTTCTAACCGTTTTTGTTTAATTTTTTCAGAAAAACTCAAATCATTTCTTTTTGCAGAAGATATTTCTCCATTGACAAAAAATTGATAATGAATATTTTTTCGCTTTAAATATTTTGAATAATCAAACTGAAAATGATGTTCGGGAGATTTAGGCTGAACAATATAGGCTTTTGCTTTGTAATAATGATTGAAATCTAATTCTTTTTGGTCATTTTCAACATTAGCAATTGCTTCAAAAGATCGATTTCCAAACTCAGCTACAACTTCATATTTTTTATACTTTTCGTTTGAATTTAATTTTTTTGAAACTTTAAAAACAATCGTTTCATTGGTTTTTAAATTAAATCTTTCTTCATTTAAATGATTATAAAAGTGGAAAGAAATTCCCAATCCGAAAAATAAAACCACGAGAAGAATATTTCTGATTTTAAATAGAAATTGATTTTTCAGAAAAAACAATCCGAAAATCAGAATAGAAAACAGCACTATGAGAAAAATAGAATTTTGCTCAAAAGAAAATTTATCCTGAAGGAAAATTCCAAGGATAAAAGAAATGACAAGAATCAAGATTGGCTGTCTGTTCAAAATCATCTGTGTTTGAACAAACTAAGTTAGAAAATTTTAGAATACGAAAATTAAATTTTTCTAATTTTTTAGGCTTAAAATAACATCCGCAGCATTTTCACTCGCACCTTTTCCGCCTAATTTTTCTCTCAGTAATTTAAAATCATGAAGCATTTTGCTTCTTTTGTCGCCTTCAAGAATGAAATTCAGTTCTTTGACAAGGTTTTGAGTATTGAGTTCGTTCTGAATTAATTCCTTTACCACTTCCCTATCCATAATCAAATTGACCAAAGAAATATACTTGATATTTTTTACCAGTCGTTTAGCGATAGCATATGAAATTTTACTTCCACGATAGCAAACCACTTCCGGAATATTCAGCAAAGCAGTTTCCAAAGTTGCCGTTCCCGAAGTGACCAAGGCAGCTTTCGAACACCTCAACAAATCGTAGGTTCTATTGGAAACAAAATGTACATTTTCATCTACATATCTTTGGTAAAATTCTTTCTCCAGACTTGGCGCACCTGCAATTACAAACTGATAATTTTCAAAATGCGGACGAACAGAAAGCATCATTTCCAGCATTTTTTCAACTTCCTGTTTTCTCGAACCCGGCAATAGTGCAATAATTTCTTTTTCGTTTAAACCGTTTTCAGATTTAAAATTTTCAACATTTATTTCCTGAAGCGAAGAAATGGCATCTAATAAAGGATGACCTACAAAATGAGATTTCACGCCGTGTTTATGATAAAAATCTTCCTCGAAAGGTAAGATCACCATCATTTCATCCACATATTTTTTGATGATTTCCACACGGCCTTCTTTCCAAGCCCAAAGCTGCGGAGAAATATAATAGATCACTTTTATGCCTAATTCTTTGGCAAATTTTGCGATACGGAGATTAAATCCCGGGTAATCAACCAAAATCAAAACATCCGGTTTATTATTTCTGATATCTTCCTTACAGAATTTAATATTATTTAAAATCGTCCTCAGATTCATTGCTACTTCCAGAAAACCCATAAAAGCCAGATCACGGTAATGTTTCACCAAAGTTCCTCCTTGTTTCTGCATCAGATCTCCGCCCCAAAACCTGAATTCTGCGCTGGAATCTTTTTCTTTTAAAGCTTTCATTAAATTGCTCCCGTGCAAATCTCCGGAAGCTTCCCCTGCAATGATATAATATTTCATAAATGATGAATAATGGGCGACGATTGATTTTCTGAATCTCAAATATCAAACCTCAAATTTCAAATTAGAAATGAGTAATTTTGCTTCAAAGATAATGATAAAAATGTCAGAAGAATTTGAAATAAAGAATAAAGTTGCAGCGAGCGGATTAATCAATTTCGATTTATCTACCCTGCTTCCAAAAGGTGAAAGAAAAGGTATTGATCTGAAAGATTTCCTTTTTATGGAGATGGTTTTGAAGGAGAAAGATTTTCGTGAAAAAGTGGCAGCTATTAATTTAGAAGAATACAAAGATACTTACGTTTACATTTACAATTCTGCAGATGCGATTGTTCCGCTTTGGGCGTATTTTCTGATTACGGCAAAACTTACCGAAGTTGCCAAAAAAATAGTTTATGGAAGTGCAGAAAATTTAGAAATAATTTTGATGCATGAAGCAGTAAAAAATTATGATTTTTCTGAAATGGATGGTAAAAGAGTTTTGGTAAAAGGGTGTTCAGACAAATCTATTCCTGAAAATGCATATGTGGAATTGGTAGAAAAACTAAGCCCGATGGTAAAATCTTTAATGTTCGGTGAAGCCTGCTCCAATGTGCCAATCTTGAAAAATTGAGTTTTAGCTGTAAAATTTTAGCTGTAAAAATTACCGTATCTCGTTTTTTTTGATAACTTTGAGTTGATTAACAATAAAAATATAAACACAAAATGAGTTTAATTGACCTACTTACAGGAAACACAGGAAATCAGGTTGCAGAACAGGCTGAAAACAAATTCGGAATCAGCAAAAATCAAATCATTGCACTTTTGGCAGTTGCTACACCACTTATCATTTCTTACCTAAGAAACAAATCTCAGGATGCAAAAGAAGCTGAAGCTCTGAACAATGCACTCGACAAGGATCATGATGGAAGTATCTTGAATGACACTTCACAACTGGAAGCAAGACAAAACGAAGGTGGCTCGATTCTTTCTCATATTTTCGGAAGCGAAAAAAATACTGTTGAAAATCAGCTATCACAAAATACCGGAATTTCTATTGATAAAATAGGCCCGATTTTAGCGATGCTTGCGCCTTTGATTATGGGATATATCGGTAAAGAAAAGCAGCAGAACAATGTTGGAGCAGGAGGACTTGGTGATCTTTTAGGCGGAATTTTGGGCGGAGCTCAAAACCAGGCTCAGCAACAGCAATCTAATCCTTTAAACGATATTCTTGGAAGTGTTTTAGGAGGTGGACAATCACAATCTTCCGGAAATCCTCTAAATGATATTTTAGGAAGCGTTTTGGGAGGCGGACAACAAAAACAACAAGGCGGTGGAGGTTTAGGAGACCTTCTTGGTGGACTTTTCGGAGGAAAATAGGAAAATTTTTACAACGATAGAAAAAGACCAGAGAAATATTCTCTGGTCTTTTTATTTGTTAGTTTTTGGCTTCAGATGCTACAGACTTAGACTTTTTACGTAGTCTTCTTTTTCCGTAGCTTCCGTTGTTAATTTTACCTCTTTTAGATTTTTTGTCTCCTTTTCCCATAGCAATATATTTTAGTTGATATACGAATTTAAAAAAACTGATGGTAAAAATCAAAGATTAAAGCTGTTAAAATTTTTATAAATATTTTTGCTTTACATGCAGTTTCCAGATCCATTCAACCTTCTACACTTTCACTGTTTTCCATTTTCCATTTTTAAATAGAATAAAAGCAACGATTGTTATCAAAGTTTCCGCTGCGGGAATAGAAATAAAAACACCTTTCGGCCCCATTTCAAAATATTTTGAAAGAAAATAAGCCAGAGGAATCTGAAACAGCCAGAATCCGAAAAGATTTACCCAGGTTGGCGTCCAGGTATCTCCGGCTCCGTTAAAGGCATTGATCATCACCATTCCGATTCCGTAGAAAATAAATCCAACAGCCATTATATGTAATGCGTTGATCGCAATATTTTTAATTTCAGTTTCGTTTGTGAAAAATCCGACTAAAAAATCACCAAGAAAAAAGAAAATCACACTCACTGTCACCATAAAAATCACATTATATTTTATGGTTTTCATGACAGATTGTTCTGCTCTTTGCATTTCATTGGCTCCCATATTCTGACCAACTAAAGTTGAGGCTGCATTACTCAGTCCCCAAGCCGGAAGCATGAAAAACATCATCAACCGTAAAGCTGTCTGATAACCGGCTGAAGCATTCTCACCTCCTGTTGTAGCCACTAAATTGGCTAAAAAAATCCAGCTGCAGGAAGCAATGACAAACTGAAAAATTCCGGGAGTCGCAATTTTCACTACAGATTTTATCACATCAAATTTTGGTTTGAAATAATTGAGGTAAATTCTGATCTGAGTATCTGCAATTAAAAGATGATACAATTGATAGGCTACCCCGATACTTCTTCCGATTGTTGTAGCTAAAGCAGCTCCCGTCAATCCCATAGCCGGAACTGGCCCGAAACCTTTAATTAAAACCGGACATAAAATAATATTGGCAATATTGGCAATCCATAAAGACTTCATGGCAATGGCAGCATTTCCTGCTCCTCTGAAAATACCGTTAATTAAGAATAAAAGCATAATGATCACACTGCTTCCCATCATAATTCTTGTAAAATCTTTTCCATAAGCTGCAGCTTCCGGTTTTGAACCCATAAGAATTAAAATTTCTTCAGCATAAATAACCCCAAACAAACTTAAAACAAAAGTTACCACGAAGGAAACCAACAACACCTGTGCTGCACTTCGGGAAGCCTGCTCAGGATTTTTCTCACCAATTCTTCGCGCCACCAATGCCGTTGCAGCCATACTCATTCCAATCGCAATGGAATACATTATGGAAAGTACAGATTCTGTTAAACCTACCGTCTGAATAGCATACCCGCTTTCTTTCAGATGACCTACAAAATAGAGATCTACCAATGCAAAGACAGATTCCATTGCCATTTCGAGCATCATCGGAATTGCCAACAGAAGAACTGCGCTTCTTATGGAGACTTTGGTATAATCGACTTCTTTGCCGCTTAATGCTTTTTTTAGAAAAGCGATGTATTTAGACATGATCAAATTGTTTCGACAAAAATATCAATTCGAAAAGCAACACAACTTCGCATATGGAAAGTTTTTAATTAGCCCAACATATCTTTTTATAAATTTTTGCTTGTTAAATCACTATTCATCTGAAGTATTTAATTATTGAGAATTTCATGTTTATTTAATTAACATGATATAAAAACCAACGAAATGAATTAATAATTAACAACATGTATCAAAAAATTATTTAGATTTGTATATTATTTAGATAAAATTAGATTATGAAAAAAATAATTACTACAACTTTACTTGTTGGATTTGTTGCTCTTACAAATTCAATTTATGCGCAGCAGGCAACAAAAGTTCAGCGTCAAGCCATACAGACAGACAATATTGAAACATTTAAAAAAGCATTTACAAAAGCTGAATATGATAAATGTATTGATATCAAAGAAAATTCATATACAATGTTGTCATATAGTATCAGACATAACAGACAGAACCTTATAAATTTTTTACTTGAAAATAATTCTGATGTTAATAAAGCTTGTAAAGGACTCACTCCTTTAATGGTTGCAGCAACGTACGGAGAAACTGAGGCAGCAAAATTACTTCTAAAAAAAGGGGCTAATAAAAACGCAAAAGATCTTAACGGGAAAACGGCAAAAGATTACGCTACAGAAAATAAACAGACAGCAACCGCTGCAATTCTTTAAGAAATTCTAAAATAATATTTAAAACTTCCTTCGGGGAGTTTTTTTGTTTCTAAAACCTTCAAAAATCTTATCTTTGCCAACGGAAATTATCAAAGGTTCAAAACCTTGAACCATAAACTTTAAACTTTAAATAATAATGTTTCGATCGCACACAAACGGAGAATTATCTCTTAAAAATCTTAATGAAGAAGTTACACTTTCAGGATGGGTACAGACTATCCGTGATAAAGGATTTATGATTTGGATAGATCTTCGAGATCGTTACGGAATTACTCAGTTGGTTTTCGACCAGGACCGTTCTACAGCGGAACTGATGGAAAATGCAAAAAAATTGGGACGTGAATTTGTGATTCAGGTGACTGGAAAAGTTATCGAAAGAGTAAGCAAAAACCCGAATATTCCAACTGGAGAAATTGAAATTTTAGTTGAAAAATTAACGGTTCTTAATGAATCTCAGCTTCCGCCTTTCACCATTGAAGACGAAACAGACGGTGGCGAAGAATTGAGAATGAAATACCGTTACTTGGATATCAGAAGAAATCCTGTGAAAGATAAATTGATCTTCCGTCACAAAATGGCGCAGAAGGTGAGAAATTACCTTTCAGACAATGGATTTATCGAGGTTGAAACTCCGGTTTTAATCAAATCTACTCCGGAAGGAGCGAGAGATTTCGTGGTTCCAAGCAGAATGAATCCTGGGCAGTTTTATGCATTGCCACAGTCTCCACAGACTTTCAAACAATTATTGATGGTTGGCGGAATGGATAAATATTTCCAGATTGTAAAATGTTTCCGTGATGAGGATTTAAGAGCCGACAGACAGCCCGAATTTACACAAATCGACTGTGAAATGGCTTTCGTAGAGCAGGAAGACGTAATGAACGTTTTTGAAGGAATGACGAAAACTTTGCTGAAAGACATTACAGGTCAGGAATTCGGAGATTTCCCCCGAATGACGTTTGCCGATGCGATGCAGAAATATGGAAACGACAAACCGGATATCCGTTTCGGAATGGAGTTCGTGGAACTGAACGATTTAGTAAAAGGAAAAGATTTCAAAATATTTGATGAAGCAGAATTGGTTGTCGGAATCAATGTGGAAGGTTGTGCAGACTATACAAGAAAACAAATCGACGAGCTTGTTGATTGGGTGAAAAGACCACAGATCGGAGCTTCAGGAATGGTTTGGGTGAAATTCCAGAATGACGGTGTGAAAACTTCTTCGGTAAATAAATTCTATAACGAGGAAGATTTAGCAAAAATCATCGAAAAATTCGGAGCTAAGGAAGGTGACTTAATGTTAATTCTTTCCGGAAACGAGCACAAAGTAAGAACTCAGCTTTCGGCATTAAGAATGGAGCTTGGAAACCGTTTAGGATTAAGAAAAGGAGACGTTTTCGCACCACTTTGGGTAGTTGACTTCCCACTATTGGAATTTGATGAAGAAAGCGGACGTTACCACGCCATGCACCACCCTTTTACGTCTCCAAAACCTGAAGATATTCATTTATTGGAAACAGATCCCGGAAAAGCAAGAGCAAACGCTTATGACATGGTGTTGAACGGAAACGAAATAGGCGGTGGTTCTATCAGAATTTTCGATAAAGATCTTCAGTCTAAAATGTTTGATTTGTTAGGATTCTCAAAAGAAGAAGCAGAAGCACAGTTTGGATTCTTAATGAACGCTTTCAAATACGGAGCTCCGCCTCACGGTGGTTTGGCTTTCGGATTCGACCGTTTGGTAGCGATTCTTGACGGAAACGAAGTAATCAGAGATTATATTGCATTCCCTAAAAATAATTCAGGACGTGATGTGATGATCGATGCGCCTGCAGCTATTGCAAACGAACAGCTCGATGAACTGGAATTACAATTGAATTTAAAAGCATAATTGCTCAAAAAATAATTAAATTAGAAGCGGAGAATTTTTCTCCGCTTTTTTATTTAAAACTAAACCATGAACGAAGAAATTCTTACTTTCAATACACCATGTTCAGAAGAAACCTTAAGACAAATTAATCAATATGAATTTAAAAGACTTTGGGAAAGTAATCTTACCAAAAACAATAAAAATCTTTTAGGCGGAATTATCACCTTAGCAGTTGCAATAGTTTTTTTTCTTACTGAAGATTATGGATTCGCTGGATTATTTGCTGGGTTTAGCATTGCAACATGCATTAATTATGTTTCATATTATTCATTGTACAGAAAAAATAAGAAAAAACTCAAAGAAATCATAGAAAAAGAAGTTGCAAATATTAAAACCAATTCTAAAGATGTTATTTGGGAATTTACTCCGTCTCATTTCTCTTTTAAAAATTACAAATCTGAATATAAATTTATCTGGAAAGAAATTACATATTGTATTTTAGATGATCAGTATCTCTATATCACAGCTTCATCGTTTATGAATTTTATTTTGGACAAAGCTAATATTGATGGAGAAAATCTGAATAAAACTCTCCAACATCTTGAAAAATATTCAAGTTTTAAAGAAATTTAATTCATACCACATTTAGTAAATAATTTTCGCTCGGCACAATCATTGTTCTTTTTATTTAAAATATAAGACAATGAAAGCAATCTGGAACGGCGCCATTGGCTTTGGTTTAGTCAATATTCCTGTAAAAATTTACTCCGCTACCGAAACCACAAAACTGGATTTGGATATGCTCGATAAGTCTGATTTCTCGAATATTCGGTTTAAAAGAGTCAACGAAAATACAGGCAAAGAAGTGAAATGGGAAAATATTGTGAAAGGTTATCTCATGGACGACAAATACATCATTCTTGATGAAGAAGATTATGAAGCGGCAAGTCCTGAAAAATCCAAAATACTTTCTATTGATCAGTTTGTGAAGGAAAGCGAAGTAGATTCCGTTTACTTCGAAAATCCATATTACCTCGAACCTCAGAAAAATGGGGAAAATGCCTATCGGCTGTTGCTGAAGGCTTTGGCTAAAACAGAAATGGTCGGTGTCGGAACTTTTGTCCTGCGCGAAAGTGAAGCCATCGGAATGATTCGTCCTTACAATGACGAAGTTTTGGTCTTAAACCGGTTAAGATTTGCCCAAGAAATAAGAGATTACGGCGATCTGAAAATTCCGGCTGCAAAGGCTCCTAAACCTGCAGAACTGAAAATGGCCATTAATCTTATTGAACAGCTTTCACAGGAATTCGATCCTGAAATGTACAAAGACACCTATTCTGAAGCTTTAATGAAGATCATTAAGCAAAAAGCAAAAGGTAAAAATATAAAAGCTAAAAAAGCAGAACCTGCAAAAGAAGGTAAAGTGATTGATCTGATGGCTCAGCTGAAAGCCAGTCTACAGAATACCAAATCTAAAAACGCATCATAATGGCTCTAAAAGATTACAACGAAAAGCGGAAATTCGACGAAACCACCGAACCTAAAGGCAAAGCGAAAAAAAGTAAGGGCAAGCTGATTTTTGTGATTCAAAGACATGCGGCTTCGAGATTGCATTATGATTTCCGTCTCGAAATGGACGGTGTTCTCAAAAGCTGGGCGGTTCCGAAAGGTCCGTCATTGGATCCCAAAGACAAACGTCTTGCGATGATGGTGGAAGATCACCCTTACGATTATAAAGATTTTGAAGGAAATATTCCTGAAGGAAATTACGGAGCCGGACAGGTTGAAATTTGGGACAGCGGAACGTATGAACCGTTAGACAACGATTCAAAGCTTTCTGACGAAAAAGAATTGTTAAAAGAGCTTCATGCAGGCTCTTTAAAGTTTATCTTACACGGCAAAAAGCTGAAAGGTGAATTTGCTTTGGTTAAAATGAAAAATACAGAAGAAAATTCATGGCTTCTGATTAAACATAAAGATGATTTTGCCGAAAGCGATTATAATGCAGAAGAAAATACCGCCAAAAATTCTCAGGTCACAAAATTTTTAGAGGAAAAAAAAAGCCTAAAAAGCAGCAAAAAAAAGTCATAACCTCAGAAACAAAGCCAAGATTTCAGCGTTTTAATTCTTTGGTTGACGAGAAGAAAATCGACAATTACATTAAGCCCATGCTTGCCAAATTATCAGGCGAAGCATTCGATGATCCGGACTGGGTTTTCGAAATAAAATGGGACGGTTACCGCGCCGTAGCCGATCTCAGCAATGAACAGCCTCTCTTCTATTCCAGAAACGGGATTTCTTTTTTATCTAAATTTGAAAAAGTTTCGCGTGATTTCGACAATCAGGTTCATAAAATGATTCTGGACGGGGAAATTGTAGCGTATGACGAAACCGGAAGACCCAATTTTCAATTATTACAGCAGATCGGGGACAATCCCGATTTAGCCTTAGTTTATCAGGTTTTTGATATTTTATGGCTGAATGGTCATTCTACGGAAGAACTGCCTTTAATTCAACGGAAAGAACTGTTAAAAGAGGCTTTAGTTGAAACCGAGGTTATCAAATACTGTGATCATATTCCTGAAAAAGGAATCGACTTCTTCAATCAGATGAAAAAAATGAAGCTTGAAGGCATGATCGCCAAAAAAGCAGACAGTCCTTACGTAGAAAACCACCGTACTTCCGATTGGCTGAAAATAAAATTTACCAATACCGAAGAAGCCATCATTTGTGGATTTACGGAGCCGCGAGGTTCAAGGGAAGGTTTCGGCGCATTGATTTTAGGAAAATATATCGACGGAAAGCTTACCTACAGCGGACATACCGGAACAGGATTTAATCAGGAATTAATTCGGGAAGTTCTTGAAAGATTACAAAAAATCATCATTAAAAGTTCACCTTTCGAACATAAGCCAAAAACAAATATGCCTGTAACATGGACAAAACCTGAGTTGGTCTGCGAAATAAAATATTCCGAAATCACAAAAGACGGAATTTTCAGACACCCCGTTTTTGTTGCCATCCGTGAAGATAAAGAACCTGAAGAAGTAAGAAATTCATCGAACGAAATCATTAATACATCAAAATCAAAAAATATGAAAACGTCTGCAACAGCCAAAAAGACAAAAGCTTCTGAAAATGAGAAGGAAATTACTCTGAATAAACATACGGTAAAACTGACCAATCAGGACAAAATTTATTTCCCGAAAGATAATATTACCAAAGGTGATGTGATTGAATATTATCAGTCGGTTGCCAGCTATATTTTACCCCATCTTAAAAACCGCCCGCTTTCTCTGAACCGTTTTCCAAACGGAATTGAGGAGCAGAATTTTTATCAGAAAGACGCCAGTGACCATATTCCGGATTGGGTAAAAACGACACAGGTCTATTCGGAATCGAATGATAAAGACATCGATTATATTTACTGTAATGATAAGGCAACGCTGGCTTATCTCAATAATTTGGGCTGTATCGACATGAATCCGTGGAATTCTTCACTTCCCGATCTTGACCATCCTGATTTCCTTGTTTTAGACCTTGACCCTTCTAAGAAAAATACGTTTGATGAGGTTATTGAAACGGCATTGCAGGTAAATGAAGTGTTGAAATCGATTAAAATTGAAGGTTACTGCAAAACTTCAGGAAGCACGGGAATTCATGTATACATTCCGATGGGCGGAAAATATGATTTTGACCAGGTAAAAGATTTTGCCCATATTCTGATGAAGCAGGTTCATGAACAGCTTCCGAAAATCACCACTTTAGAAAGAAGCCTACAGAAGCGTGACGATAAAAAAATCTACCTTGATTATCTTCAAAACAGAACCGGACAGACTTTGGCAAGCGCTTACAGCCTAAGACCCAAACAGGGCGCTTCAGTTTCCATGCCTTTGGAATGGAATGAATTGAAACCCGGCTTAAAACCAACTGATTTTAATATTCATAATGCTTTAGACAGAATTAAGGAAAAAGGAGATTTGTTTAAATCTGTTTTGGGAAAGGGAATTGATATGATGAAGGCGTTGGAATTATTGCAGAGAGAGTAATTTTTGATATGTTTGTATTCTTGGAATATCAATATAACTAATACCAATGGATGACAACATAATAATTGAATTTCCTTTCGATGAAAGAATAGAAAGGGGAAACCAAAATTTCTATTTTAAATATGTTTGGAAAAAAGCGTTTAAAGGCTGGAGAAAATTGATTATTATTACATTGCTATTTTTATTCTTAGGTTTTTATCCCATAGAAAACTTCGATAGAAGTCTTTTCTATTATATCCTGAAGTATACCGGTATTTTTCTTTGTGGTTATTGTTTTATTTTAATATACCAATATTTTAATTCTAAAAAGAAGTTTAAAATAGAAATTGAGAAAATCATACAAGAATTACAACAGAAGAATGATCCGTCCTATCTTAGATTTTCGATAGAAGAATTAGAAATTTCAAACCCCATGTATACTGTAAAATGTATTTGGGATAAAATTTCGTATAGCTTCATTGAAGATTATCTGATAATTCATACCATCTCTAATTTAAATTATGTCTTTAATAAAGCTGAATTTAAAAACGATGATTTCGAAACTGTTATAAGCTATCTTGAAAGATTTTCTAAGGCAAAATAACTAAGGTAACTTTGCTACCAAACTTTCCGGCAACATTTTCAAAATAAAATAAATCATTTTCCATTTGAAATTCGGCACAATGGTAAAAGAATTGCGTGCATTTACAATGAATTTTGCCACATAATCCGGTTCCATAATCAAAGATTCATTCAATTGTAACCCCTCATTGATTTTTGTACGGATATAACCAATCACCAAAGCGTTGACCTGGATGTTTCTTGAAGTCAATTCCTGTCGTAAACCGGCTAAATACGTTGTAAAAGCAGCCTTTGTGCTTCCATATACGAAATTACTTTTTCTTCCACGGACGCCTGAAAGCGAAGATAAACCGATAATTCTTTCCAAATTTTTATTGCTTTCATCTGTGGCAATAATATTTAAAATGGACACCGCGCCCATATAATTGACTAACATCATTTGCTGAGTTCCTTTAAAATCACTTAATGCTTTTTCATTATCCACTAAAAAACCTGCGGCATAAACTACAATATGAGGTTTTACAGAAAGTTCATTATAAAATTTTTGATGAGAATCAAAATCAACCGAATCAAAAGATAAAACCGTAACCTTTGAATGAAGACTATTTTTCTGAATAAATTCTTCCAAAGATTTTATATTTCGGGAAGCAGCAATAACGGAAAAACCTTTTTGAACGTATTGCCTGATCGCTTGTTTCGCAACATCTGAATTTGCACCTAGAATGAGAACTGTTTTATCTGTGTTTTGATTCATGAGGCAAAGATATTTTTTTTAATTCTTAAATACGAACTTCACAAATATTTTTCCATAGCACAAAAAATTGATGGAAATATTGTTATTTCAACGAAGGGGAGATCTATTAACAATTTTAAAAATGAACCATTAAGTTTTCATTAAGAAGTTAAGATTGTTAAGTAGATTCTTCACTCCACTGCGTTTCATTCAGAATGACAGCTTTGCGTTATAGTAATACTCAAGATTCCTGCAGAATGACAATTTACATAAATACGTAAAAAAGAATCGGGGGGGGGGGGGTTTTTTTCCCCCCCCTAAACAAATACC